>URIN01000023.1 GCA_900547915.1 uncultured Clostridium sp.
TACGAGCTAGGAGTCCGTCTCGTGGGCTCGGAGATGTGTATAAGAGACAGGTTGTATAATTTCCGGAAAGGCTATGTAAATATGGCGTCTGAACAGAGAGAAAAAGAGCGTTTGGAAAGAAAACTAAAAAAGAATAAAAAGAAGCGTATAGTTGCATGGATAGTTATATGCATAGTTGTAGTTGCGCTCATTGTTATGCGTGTTGCGGAAATAGATTTTTCCTCTATCGGCGGCGCGGCTTCATCTCAGTCTCAAAGTTCCGGGTTTCCTTACCAGCTTGCGACCGATTCAAATCTGTATTTCGGCTCGGTCGGCAATGATCTGTGCGTACTCGAAGATTCTTCATATACTGTTTTAGACTCATCAGATGCCGAGATAAAATACAGCTTTGACCATGGTTATTCCAACCCTGTTGTCAAAACTGCCGGCGGATATTCTCTGCTGTATGATCAAGGCGGCATTTCTTACAGGCTCGATACAAACAATGAAAATGTTTATCAGGAAAAAACACAGAGCCAGCTGATTTGCGCTGATGTTTCGGATTCCGGGTCTGTTGCTATTGCTACAACATCAGAAGACGCTTTAAGCACGGTTACTGTTTATAATAAATCTTTAAAACAGAAATTTACTTATGATGTTACTGCAGGTTACGTAACAAGTGTTGCTGTGGATTCTCGCGGCAGCAGGGTGGCTTTTGCCGCTGTGTCGTCTGAAAATGCAAGGTTTAAAACGGTTGTCTATACTATCAATGTGGATGATACAGAGCCTCGCGCACAGTTTGAATATGTCGGTTCATCGGTTTTTGAACTTCGCTTTTCCTCAACTGATCTTTTCGTTGTCGGAAACGATTTTGTCAGCATCATTGACTCACTCAAAACAGAGAAGCAGATCTATGAGCAGGGAACCGTAGGACTCGTATCTTATTCTTTCACACCTGACGGCAGCTTAATTTACGCGTATACTGCATATTCCGGTTCTGCGGATAATAATATTTCAGTTGTAAAGCCATCGGGCAAAGTTATCAAGGTAGCTTCAACCGATACGGCAGTAAAGGATGTAACGGGCAGTTCTACCCGGGTAAGTATCTTGACTTCTGAAAGCGTTGTAACCTATAAAATTTCAAATTCAAAAGTGCTTGCTGAGTTTCAAGTTGATGATTCATATTCTTCCATAATGCAAATTTCGTCAGATGTTTACGCAAGGCATCAGGCTGTCATTGAACTTCTCGGCGGCGAACAGGAGTAATCAGTTTGAACATTAATTTTATTGATATAGCATTGATAGTGGTATTTGCCGCGTGTATCGCCGGGGGCTACGCAAGAGGTTTTATTCTTTCTCTTGTTTCTTTTGCAAAGCTCATAATAAGTTTCCCGCTTGCGTTTTATGTTGCTGATACTTACAGCGGCACCTTTTATGATAAATATGTAAGCGCGGCTGCACTTGAAAAAATCTCACAGGGTCTTGCCGATTCGGCTGATATAGATTCTTTCGTTTCGTCAGTGCGTAATGCAGTGGCAGAGATTCCTTTCGGCCTTTCAGGCATCGTTGATCTGTCTTTTCTTGACAGTCTCTCAAATGATTCGGCTGCAAATGCAGTGCTTCAGAATATCGTTGAGCCTGTTGCTCAAGTTGTTATCAAAATCGGTCTTTTTGTTATTACTCTAGTGCTTTTTAATATCCTTGTGCTGATAATCTCAAAGATTATTAAGAGCATTATGAATAATAAACACACGCCGCTAAAGCGCACGAATAAATTCCTCGGCGCGGCATTCGGCGCTTTAAAAGGCGTCGCAACACTTGCCGTTTTAAGTGCGGTGTTTGTTTTCCTAAGCGATTTTGTGTTCACCACATCTCAGGATTTTGTTTCTCAGGTGGATTCAAGCGCGGTTATGGAATTTATAAATAAAATCAATCCGCTTATGCATTTAATTTAGGAGGATAAAATATGAGCAAGCTTAAAAGTAACGTAAAAGATCTTTTAGAAGGTTGGAACACTATTCCCAACTGGCTTTCATTTATCAGAATAGCACTTATCCCCGTGTTTATGGTGCTGTTCCTGAAAGGGTATGTGCTTCCCGCTGTAATAATCATGGCATTAGCAGCGCTGACTGACCTTTTTGACGGTAAGATAGCACGCAAATTCAATCAGGTTTCAAACCTCGGCAAACTGCTTGATCCTATCGCAGATAAACTTTCACAGATGGCAATCGTTATCGTGCTGATAGTTACATACTGGGATAACGCTATAAAGTATCTCTTTATGTTTTTTATTGCAAAAGAGGTTATAATGATAATCGGCGGCGTAATACTTCTTTCACTCGGTATGAGACCCACGGCAGCAGAGATCTGGGGTAAAGTTGCCACAAATGTTTTCTATATTGGCATGATATTTATTCTCGCATTCGGTCAGAACGGTGCGCTGTGCGAAGTTACGGGATTTACTCTTCCAAACACCGTAACATGGATACTTGTATCTATCTCGGCGGTATGCACTCTTATATCGCTTCTCGGCTATGCCCCGGGATTTGTCCGTCAGCTTAAAGAAAATAAAAAGGCTAAAGGCAACAAATAATTTTCAAGGAGAACTATTTATTTAATGAAACAGCAAATGTGCAGCAGGTGCCATGAGCGCCCCGCGGTAGTTTTTATTCAGAAAATGGAAAATGATAAGGTCGTGCCGGAGGGACTTTGTATAAAATGTGCAAGGGAACTCAATGTCGGCTCAATTAATCAGATGATAGACCAGCTCGGGCTCTCTGATGAGGAACTTGAGCAGGCAAGTGAGCAGATGAGTCAGTTCATGGAAAATATGCAGGATTTTGATTTCGGCTCACTCGGCGAAATGTTCAACCAGGAAAATATGGACGGAGCCCAGACTCTGCCGTTTAACAGTCTCTTTGAAAAAGACGGCAAGGATGACTCTGCGTCAAAAACAGATAAAAAAGGCGGTAAGAAGCGCGGCAAAAAAGGCAGACAGGAGGACCCGAGAAAGTTTCTCGGTAATTACTGTACAAATCTTACGCAGAAAGCCAAAAACGGCGAATTAGACGCTATTATCGGCAGAGAAAAGGAAATTTCACGTGCTGTTCAGATACTCTGCCGCCGCACAAAAAACAACCCTTGCCTTATAGGTGAGCCCGGTGTCGGTAAAACTGCGATTGCTGAAGGCCTTGCTATAAAAATTGCTAAGGGTGAAGTGCCTGCGCGCCTTGCCGATAAGGAAATATATCTGCTTGATCTTACAGCCCTTGTTGCTGGCACTCAGTTCCGCGGTCAGTTTGAGGGAAGAATAAAAGGTCTTGTGGATGAGGTAAAAAGCGAAGGAAATATTATTCTATTTATCGATGAAGTTCACAATCTTGTCGGCACGGGAGACAGCGAGGGCACTATGAATGCCGCTAATATCCTGAAACCTGCGCTTTCAAGGGGCGAGATTCAGGTTATAGGCGCAACAACTTTTAATGAGTACAGAAAGTATATTGAAAAGGATGCCGCTCTTGAGCGCCGTTTTCAGCCTATAAAGATTGAGGAACCGTCTATCGAAGAAGCTTACAGAATGCTTCTTGGTATCAAGGCTTATTATGAGAATTATCATAAGGTTCAGATTTCAGACAGCCTTGTTTATAAAGCTGTAACTATGTCTGAACGCTTTGTTACGGACAGGTATCTGCCTGATAAAGCTATAGATCTCTTGGATGAGGCTTGTACATGCGCCAACCTCAGAAACCCGGCGATTTCGGAGTATCAGCTCAAACTCGGTGAGAAAAACTCACTTCTTGAGAGAATAGACACTCTTTCTGAACCTACAGAGGAAAATGAAGTAATCGATTACGAGCTTATTTCAAATCTTAAAGCTCAGACAATGAAAATTGATGAGGTGCTGCCTGCTCTTGCCGAAAAGGCAAAGGATAATCAGGTTATCGAAGCAGACCTTGCAAAGGTAGTTTCTCTTTGGACGGGTATTCCCGCATCAAAGATTGAGGCAGGAGATATTAAAAAACTTGCCTCCCTTGAAGATGAACTTAAAAAGCATATTATCGGTCAGGATGAGGCAATATCAAAGCTTGCCGCTGCGGTTCGCCGCGGAAGAGTGCAGATAAGTCCCCGTAAAAGACCTCAGTCATTCATTTTTGTCGGACCCACAGGTGTCGGCAAAACAGAACTTGTAAAACAGCTTGCGAATTATCTTTTTGACTCTCCGGACAGTCTTATCAGACTTGATATGAGTGAGTTTATGGAAAAATTCAGCGTTTCAAGAATTATAGGTTCGCCTCCGGGATATGTTGGCTATGATGATGCAGGCCAGCTTACGGAAAAAGTCAGAAGAAAACCTTACAGCGTTGTGCTTTTTGATGAGATTGAAAAGGCTCATAAGGATGTTCTTAATATCTTGCTTCAGATTCTTGATGAGGGCAGAATTACCGATGCACAGGGCAGAACTGTCAACTTTGAGAATACTATAATCGTTATGACCTCTAACGCTGGCTCAACTGATACAGCATCTCTCGGCTTCGGTATGTCTGAAAATGAAATAAATAAAGACGTTACTATGAAAGCGCTTGAGCGTTTCCTGCGTCCTGAATTTCTCGGCAGAGTAGATGAGATAATTACATTTAATGCCTTGACTTTCAACGATTTTGAAAAGATTGCAAGAATCACGCTTGATGAACTCAAAGAAGGACTTAAAGACAAGGCTATCGAATTTGTTTATGACGATACGGTTCCTGTATATATTGCAAAGAAAACATACGGTTCAAAGAAAAACGCAAGAAGTATCAGAGATTGCGTTCGTCGAGAGGTAGAAGACCTGCTTGCACAGCTTATTGTTTTCAATCAGGATACCGAAATTAATAGGTTTACAATTACCGCCGGAGAAAAAATTGAGGCTGTAATCAATTAATTTTAAAAAAGTACTTGACAGTTGCACGCTCATTGATTATAATAATGAGCGTCGCTATGCGGGTGTAGTTCAATGGTAGAATGTCAGCCTTCCAAGCTGAATACGAGGGTTCGATTCCCTTCACCCGCTCCATTATGCGTTTGTAGCTCAGCTGGATAGAGCAACCGCCTTCTAAGCGGTGGGTCGGAGGTTCGAGTCCCCCCAAGCGCGCCAAAGCGCCTGAGCATCTCGGGCGCAAATATGGTGGGATTAGTTCAGTTGGTTAGAGCGCCAGTTTGTGGCACTGGAGGTCGTGGGTTCGAATCCCACATCCCACCCCACTTATTAATAAACAACCCTGATATTGGGGTGTCGCCAAGCGGTAAGGCAAGGGACTTTGACTCCCTCATGCGTAGGTTCGAATCCTGCCTCCCCAGCCAAGCGCCCTCAACAAAATGAGGGTGAATATGGTTCATTAGCTCAGATGGCAGAGCACTTGACTTTTAATCAAGGTGTCCGGGGTTCGATTCCCCGATGAGCCACCAGGAAAAAAGCTTTGGATTCCGTAGTAAGCGGTTTTTGAAGCTTTTTTCTTTTTATTTATAAAATTTAAACGGTATTTGTTATGGGCAGTATTGAATTTGAAAATCAGATAATTAGCTATACTCTTGTAAGGAAAAAAGTTAAAAATATCAATATGCGTATAAACAGAAACGGAGACGTAACTGTTTCTGCACCGTCGTATGTTTCTGCAAATATCATTGAGCAATTTGTGCGTTCAAATGCGCAGAGAATAATTGACGCTCAAAAACGTTTTGCAGACTTTCGTAATCAGACGGTTAAATATGAAAATGGAGATTTTCTTTATGTTCTAGGAAAAAAATACAGCCTGCAAATTGATTATGCTGAAAAAAGCCGTTATGTTATTAGTGAAGACAGCGTGGTATTTTATGTAAATAAAAATTCAGATGTTCAGCAACGCAGGGCTCTTTATGATAAAATGCTTGCGGATACTGCAGAAAAGCTGTTTCCGAAAGTAATGGGGGATTGCCTGCCTTTTTTTTACGGCAGAATAAAGAGCGTTCCTTACCTCAAAATACGTAAAATGAGGTCGCAGTGGGGAAATTGCCGGGCTGCAAAGAATACCATAACTCTTAATTCACGTCTTGCCGCATACGATGAAGAGGTAATAAAGTCCGTTGTTTGCCATGAACTTTGCCATTTTTTTCATCAAAACCATTCAAAAGCTTTTTACAATTTGCTGACATCAGTGATGCCGGAATGGAAAGAGTGTGACAGAGTTTTAAAAAATAAATTAATTTATTGTTATTTTATTGACAATCAGTGATTTTTCCTCCTATAATTATCTTGAACTTAGGTTCAGATTTTAAGGAGGAATTATTTATGTCAAATCGTTTTGTTCTTAATGAAACAAGTTATCATGGTGCGGGCGCGATAAATGATATCGCTCCTGAAGTAAAGGGCAGGGGCTTTAAAAAATGCTTTGTTTGCTCAGATCCCGATTTAATTAAATTCGGTGTAACCAAAAAGGTTACGGATGTGCTTGACGGAGCATCAATTCCTTATGAGATATACAGCGAGATAAAGCCAAACCCGACTGTTGAAAATGTAAAATCAGGCGTAGCTGCTTTTAAGGCATCAGGCGCTGACTGCATCATCGCAATCGGCGGCGGTTCCTCAATGGATACTGCTAAAGCTATCGGAATTATTATTAAAAATCCCGATTTTGAGGATGTTGTATCCCTTGAAGGCGTTGCTCCTACAACTAATAAGTGCGTTCCTATTATAGCTGTTCCCACAACCGCAGGTACTGCTGCAGAGGTAACTATCAACTATGTAATTACAGATACTGAGAAAAACAGAAAGATGGTTTGCGTTGACCCCAAGGATATCCCTATTATAGCTGTTGTCGACCCCGATATGATGTCAACAATGCCTAAAGGACTTACAGCCGCAACAGGTATGGATGCCCTTACACACGCTATTGAGGGCTATATAACAAAAGGCGCATGGGAACTTTCCGATATGTTCCATCTTAAAGCAATTGAAATAATTGCAGCAAACCTTCGTGGCGCTGTTGAGAATACCGCAGAGGGCAGAAAGCAGATGGCTCTCGGTCAGTATATCGCCGGAATGGGATTTTCAAATGTAGGCCTCGGCCTTGTTCATTCTATGGCACACCCGCTCGGTGCTGTTTATGATACTCCCCATGGTGTTGCAAACGCTATTATCCTGCCTACGGTTATGGAGTATAATGCTCCGTCAACAGGTGAAAAGTACAGAGACATCGCCAAGGCTATGGGTGTTAAAGGCGTTGACGATATGAGTTTGGAAGAGGCAAGAAAAGCTGCTGTAGCTGCCGTAAAACAGCTTGGCAGTGATGTTGGCATACCTGCTGATTTAAGCGAGATCGTAAAGGACGAAGATGTTGATTTCCTTGCACAAAGTGCTTACGATGATGCCTGCCGTCCAGGAAATCCGCGTGATACTTCTGTTGAGGAGATAAAAGCACTTTATCGCTCACTTATGTAATATCAAAATTCAATTCAGTCCCGCCCGAAATGAGCGGGGCTTTTTTTCTGTTTACAATTTTGTAACCATTTGTAAGTCGCTTTTTGTTGAATAAACGCACCCCTTGTGGTATCTTAGTATAGATATATAGGTATGAAGTCATTTTAGGCGAAAGGAGCTTATTTATGGAAAGAAAAGTAGTTATTATGGATCACCCCCTGATTCAGCACAAGCTCTCCATTCTTCGTGATGTAAATACAAGCACTAAAGAATTCAGAGATCTTGTAAATGAGATAGCAATGCTTATGATTTATGATGCAACACGCGATCTGCCGCTTCATAACAAAGACGTTCAGACACCGTGCGGCATTGCGCACTGCAAGGAGATAGCAGGCAGAAAGCTTGCGTTTGTTCCTATATTGCGTGCCGGTCTCGGAATGGTGGAAGGAGCACTGATGCTTGTTCCATCGGCAAGAGTAGGCCATATAGGGCTTTACAGAGATGAGTCAACTCTTGAGCCTGTTGAATATTACTGCAAGCTTCCTAAGGACATTGAGGAAAGAGATGTGTTCGTTCTTGATCCAATGCTTGCTACCGGCGGTTCAGCTATTGACGCTATCGGTCAGATAAAAAAAAGAAATCCCCGTTCAATCAAATTCCTGTGCATAATTGCTGCGCCCGAGGGGCTTGAGGCTCTTGAAAAAGCACACCCGGATGTTGATATTTTTGCCGCCGGTCTTGATGACCACCTTAATGAAAACGGCTATATCGTTCCCGGTCTCGGAGATGCGGGAGACAGAATTTTCGGCACAAAATAAACTGTGCCTAGCACCATGATTTTTGGTAATTGGCGTTTTTACGGAGGTTATATTCTAAATGGCAAAGAAAGATAAAAGCAAAAAAACCGTCCTGGGAGAACAGGGTATTTATGACGCAAGGGTGCTTGGCAAGCCCAAAATGATGATACTCGGCTTCCAGCATACTTTCGCAATGTTCGGTGCAACGGTTCTTGTTCCGCTTCTCACCGGGCTTAATATGCAAACAACACTTTTGATGGCGGGTATCGGAACTCTGTTTTTCCATCTCGTAACTAAATTTAAGGTGCCGGCATTCCTCGGTTCCTCTTTCGCTTTCCTCGGCGGATACGCTGTTGTGGCACCGCTGCTTCCGGATGGCTCTCCAAACACCGAAATGCTTCCTTACGCAAATCTCGGCGTTGTCTGCGCTGGCCTTGTATATCTTGTGCTTGCTGCTCTTTTCGCTATCTTCCCGGTAGAAAAAGTAATGCGCTTTTTCCCGCCGGTAGTAACAGGTCCCATCATTATTGCAATCGGTCTTAGTCTTGCCGGTTCAGCAGTAGATAACTGTAAGCAGAACTGGCTCCTTGCCATAATTGCTCTCGCTGTTATCGTTATATGTAACATTTGGGGCAAGGGTATGCTTAAAATAATTCCTATCCTTGCCGGCATAATTGTGTCATATATAGTTGCCGTATGCATCGGCGCTGTTGATTTTCAGCCGATTGTTGAGGCTGACTGGATAGGCCTTCCCATAACAAAAGAAGGTATGGTATTCGGTAATATCCACGACAGGGGTATGGCGATAAGCGCTATCATAGCAATAATGCCTATTTCATTTGCCACAATGATGGAGCACATCGGCGATATCTCCGCTATCAGCGCAACAACAGGTAAAAACTTCCTTGCTGATCCCGGTCTTAAAAGAACTCTTGTCGGTGACGGTCTTGCAACATCTTTCTCAGCACTTTTCGGCGGCCCGGCAAACACAACTTACGGCGAAAACACAGGCGTTCTTGCCCTTACCAAGGTGTATGATCCCCGTGTAGTACGTATTGCAGCTGTTGTTGCAATCGTTCTTTCATTCTCACCTAAATTCGCCGCTGTTATCAATACTGTTCCTACTGCTATTATCGGTGGTATCTCATTCATCCTCTATGGTATGATCTCCGGTGTAGGCGTTCGTAATGTAGTTGAAAATAAGGTAGATCTCACTAAATCAAGAAACCTCATTATCATTGCCGTAATACTCGTAACGGCTCTTGGCGTAGGCTCGGTAGATTTTACTATCGGAGAGTTCAATATCAGCCTTACAGCTCTTGCTGTTGCCGCTATTGCAGGTATACTTCTCAATGCGATACTGCCTGGCAATGATTATGTGTTCAATCCAAATCCAACCACTGAGGCAGCCAGTGCAGATGCTTCTGCAAATGCAGAAAATACGGATGTTGCTTCAGAAACAGAAAATACTGATGTTTCTGCTGAAACGGAAAATCCTGAAACCAAATAGGGATAGTTAATAAGCTAATAAAAAAGGTCTCGGCTGTAAGCCGGGACCTTTTATTTTTATAGAAACTGATTTAGTTTTCATCGTTTTCTTCTGCTTTGCTTTTAATTTTCTCCGCTATTTCATCGATTTTGCTCATAACTTCAGGCATTGAGCGCTCAACAATTTTTTCAACGCTCATTGAGTCTACCATGCTTTTTGCAAGCGTACGAACTATCACTGGAATGTCATCAGTTTCGTTATCAACAAGTTTTTTCATTTCGGCGGCAGCAGGTATAAGACTTCTGTAATTTTTGATATTTATGTCTTTTACCGATTTTATGCCGCTGTTTTTTGCTATTTCGAAAACGGCACTTGCCGCGTCTTTCATTCTCTCAGGTGGAAGCGTTTCCAGGCTCTGCGTCAGTGTGTCCTCCACATATTCAGAAAACATGCTGAATCTTTTTACAGTTTTGAAGTCTGCGCCGTTTATTTCCCAGGTAAACATATTGTGCTGTGCCACACCTGTTGCCGTGCTTTTTATTATCTTTATTTTGCCGCCATCATTCAGCATCCTGCCGATAATCGAATCTTCAGGCATAAGGTTGTATATCTTTTCACAGTTTTCAGGCGTAAATAATATGTCTGCAATCTCTTGAGGAAAACCCGGTCCGTCATTATTGTAAACGCGTATAATTCTTTCCTTTTCCTCATCTTTCAAAAATAAAAAGGCAAATACTGCCAGATTTCCGCCTTTTGAATGCCCGCCAAGGAAATAGTTTCCTTCCCGCAGTTCTAATTGCTCGGTAACATAGCTGAGCGCTGATGTCTGGCTTGCAACAGGGAAAGCGTACGCAAGCTTTGCATCCTCGTAAAAGCTTACTATTTTGTCATCTGTTCCGCGGAAAGCTATAAAGAATGTCTTTTTGTCAGTGGCAAATGTCACGGCGTAAAAAGCCGTCTGCATATCCTCGCTCACTATTTCTCGGCAGTCTTCGATTGTTATGTAACCAAATCTTATAGTGTTTCCTGCATTTTTAAGCAAATCAAAAGTCTCACTCAAAATCTTGTTTGCATCATCTTTATTTTCATATTTTTCAGCGGCTTCGCTCAAAGTCATTCCCGCAAATGGTGTCAGATCAAGATACGCAAGTCTGCTGAATACAGCATTGTCTGCTTCCGTTATGCCCATTTCTGAAAATCTGAACGAACCGAACCTTTTAACATAGTCTGAAATATTCTCCATTTTTTCACCGCTTTCAGTATCTGTATTGTATCTTATTTTTTGCTTTTTCTCAATATGATGCGTACAATTTTTATGCGGATTTTTCCGTTATTATTACAAAGTTCAGAAAAGGTTAAAATTTGGTGTCAAAACTCGTCATAATGTTGAAAACATTTAAGTGTTAGTATATTATATCTGTGTTATTACTGTCTCTTATACACA
>URIN01000024.1 GCA_900547915.1 uncultured Clostridium sp.
ATATTTATAAATAATAAAGCGCAAATCAAAGTTTTTTCAAAGTATTCAAAAAAACTTCACAATCTTTTTGAGTTGTAAACACAGAAGGGCAAAGTCTTACTGTGCCACGGTCTGAAGTACCGAAAAATCTGTGCGCCAGCGGAGAACAATGATACCCGGCACGCACTGCTATATCATTTTTAGCCAGGTAAGAAGCCACCTTTTCACTTGAATAGTCCTTATAGTTAAATGATACTATCGGCGCACTTTTCCCGTTAAGAGGTCTGGGCGCGTACAAAACCGCATTAGGGTCCTGATAAAGCCCGTCAAAAAGCATTCTTGCGTTTCTCATTTCGTGGTAATAGATGTTATTCATACCGCGTGCATTAATAAAGTCTATGCCAGCTCCAAGTGAAATAATACCGCTGTTATTTAGCGTGCCCGCCTCAAATCTGTCCGGCATAAAATCAGGCTGTTCGGAAGACAGAGAATTGCTGCCGGTTCCGCCTTCCTCAAATGTGTTGAGGGTAATCCCCTCTCTCACTGCCATAAATCCTGTTCCCATCTGTGCAAGAAGGCATTTGTGACCGGGAGCGCACAGTATATCAAAATTATCTTTTTCAGCGTTAAGAGGCATAATTCCAGCCGTCTGTGCACCATCAACAATAAATCTAATACCTCTCTCTTTTGCCTGCTCTCCTATTTTACGTATCGGGAATGTAACGCCAAAAACATTTGACGCAGACATACAGACTATGAGACGAGTATTGGGTCTTATGAGTTTAACAAAATTTGAGACACATCTATCTTCATCATAATCATAATTAGCAATATCAAAATCAGCTATGCCGTCACTTTTAAGCTTATTAACAACACGCCATACAGCATTATGTTCAAGAGACGATATAATGATATGACTTCCATTGGTTACGGAACCTTTAATAGCCATATTAAGAGCTTCCGTACAATTTTTTGTGAACGCTATATTCTGAGGTTCAAATCCGAACATATCCGCAACTTTCTGTCTGACCTCAAATATCTTCTCTGCCGCTCTTACTGACTGCCTGTATCCTCCCCTGCCCGAATTGAAGCTAAAATTCTTGACTGCATTAAGTGCGCTCTGAACAACAATTCTAGGCTTGGGATATGAGGTAGCACCGTTATCAAAATAGATCATACCTTTTCTACCCCCAGGATACGCAAACCGCTTCTTTTAAGGAGCGACACCGCAGTTTCTGCGTCTTCCACCTCAATTACATAACCGCAACCGTCCCCGGGACCCGGGTTTTCTAGACGTTTTATAACTGCCTTTACTGATTTAGCATGCAGTACAGACCTTGCGCGCTGTGCATTGGTTATACTGCCAATTTTAATATAATAAACCATATGATATAACCCCATTTCAAATCATACTACATAATATGCCGAAAATCAGGTTAGGTTTATTATGAGAAAATCTTTTTGCTTCTTCAGCAAAAAATGTATGTATATTTTTTAGGATAATTACATTAAAAAAGCCCCGAAGCTCTCGCTCCGGGGCATTGATTTTTACTAAGTGTGCCGGTGCTTATTTTTCATAATAAGCTAATTCACCGGCAGCGAGAATGCGGGCACACTTCATAAGAAGTTTGAACATATTCAATCGCCTCCCAATAGATTATTACAATGCCTTTCACATTGCAACTTCATTATATTCAGGAGGTAGTAAAAGTCAACACTATACACGCTTTGTTAACAATTTATTTACAATTGTTTTTGTGCATTTTAAACAATGAGCGGAAATTCACAGTGCCAATTTAACCCTTTTTATAGTGCAACTTCCACAACAGTACCGCTTTTTTTGGTTGCTGTGATAACACCGCTTTTATACTCATATGACACGGTTTGATACAACTCGTCAAATTTGCCTGAATCTTTACCAAAATCAATTGGCTGATTATCAGAATAACTAACTTCGCTGCCTAGTCCCATCTGCTGAAGACCTATGTTTCCAATGCCAAAATAGGAAAGCCCTTTCCCTTTTGAAAATACATTTTCAGAGTAAGGGTCAAAATAATAATGTTCACCGTCCAAAATTATTTCCGTCATAAAATGAGCGCCGTCATACGCAACGCCGTAGACTCTAGAAGCGGAAAATCCAGCTTGCTGAACAAGATATCTAAACATCGCCTCATACGAGGATGAAGAGCCTTCTCCAACAACAAGTGCATCATACGCAGTAGAATAATTGAGATTCTGTTTTATATTCTGTGAAACATAACTGTAAATATTGAGCAAAAGTTCATTGTTATCTGCATCCGGATAACCACAGTCAGACAAAACAGAATATACCTTATCTGTAAACTCAGTTACAAGTTTTTTGTGCTGTGATTCAGTTTCTGTATATGTAATTCTTATACTGCCGTCTGAATTCAGATTCATACCTTTCACAAGCTTTGAAAGAGGAAAACTTACATAAAACAGTCTGCTTGCGTCATCATAAAAATCGTTATTTACTGTAACAGAGGATTCACCGTCCAAAACAGCCTGACAAAGCTGTTCATACACTTCAACCGATTCGCTGCCAATTTTGGAATAATGAGAGTCAAAGGCAAATTTAAGTTCAAATCCCGCTTGCTGAGCAGTTTTTTGTGAGCATCCTGCAAAAGCACCTGCTACTATAATTAAAGCACATAATATAGACAATACTTTTTTCATATGACCACCATTAAACATTAATTTCAGATAAAACTTTTCCCACGCTGTCATGAATAACAAGAGTTGCAAGTGAATCTGCAGGTGTAGGCGTTTTATTAATTAAAACAAAATGCTTACCTTTAAAATATCTTATAAATCCTGCGGCAGGATACACAACAAGACTTGTGCCTGCAACAATAAGGCAGTCTGCTGCAGATATTGCAGCAACGGCTCCGTTAATTGTATTCATATCAAGACTTTCTTCATACAGCACTACATCAGGCTTAACAATTCCTCCGCAATCTTCACAGCAAGGAACTCCGTCTGAATTTTTAATATAATCAGCTGAATAAAATTTCCCGCATTTAGTGCAGTAATTTTTTAAAGTAGTACCATGAAGCTCAAAAACATTTTTACTTCCGGCCTTCTGATGAAGTCCGTCAATATTCTGAGTAACAACTGCGCTGAGCTTCCCCGCTTTTTCAAGCTCTGCAAGCTTTAAATGAGCTGCATTTGGCTGAGCGTCCATACAAAGCATTTTGTCACGGTAAAATTTATAAAAATAATCCGTATGCTTTTCAAAAAATGTGTGAGAAAGAATTTCCTCAGGCGGATAATCATACTTTTGATGATAAAGACCGTCTACAGAACGAAAATCAGGAATACCGCTCTCCGTTGAAACGCCTGCTCCGCCGAAAAAGACGATATTTTTACTATCGTCAATAATTTCCTGCAAGGTCATTTTAAAATCCTCTTAAAAATTCATATTATTCCAGCCCCACTGTGAAGTGCCGGAATATTTAACATAAGTTCTGTCAGCAGGGATACCCAGCTCTTTTTCGATGATTGAGCAAACGCTGACAGTCATTTTTTCACACTGTTCATCAGTTGATTTTCCGAAAACAGAAACATCAACAAAAGCAGCAGGCGCATCATCACCTTTAAAATAGAGCGGCTTATTTGAATTAAAACAAACCATAAGCCAGCTTTCGGTTTTACCGAGATTCTCTATTGCTTTGCCAAGCTGGGACTTAACAGCAATTTCCTGCTCCTTTGATATATCAGTATTAGTGTTTACATTTACAAAAGGCATAATTAATTCCCCTTATCTTAAATTGCCGAAAAGGCTTAAAAACATTTTATAATAAATAAACTTATGGGTCAAGCGAGCTAAAATACAAAATTTATAAGCAGCATATAACCAATTGTTCCGACAGCTATGCTGAGAAGCGTATTCTTTTTCCACAGATGCACTAGTGCTGTTGCGGCTACCGCTATCAGCTTTGGTAAAAGATCATGAAATCCGATATCACGGACATCTCCAATGCCGTAAACAATAAGCACTCCTATAATTGCAACAGGCAGTACAGAACCTAGGTAACAGACAAATTTGGGCGGCTCTTTTTTTCCGCTGAAAAGCACGAACGGGACAAGCCTTGTTGCAAAAGTACACACGGCTGCTACCACAACTATTATAACTGTTTGCTTAAATGAAAGAGGCATTATTCAGCAACCCCCTTCTTAATAAGTATTGGTTTTGCTGCTATCAGCAAAACAACCGTAAGTATCAGCGCAGGAAGAAGGAAATTATCTGCGCCGAATATCATCAGACAGATAAATGCGCAAAACAGTCCTACAGCGCCGCATATTTTATTTTTAATATCTATAAGAAGATCAACAAAAATAACAGTAAAAAGTGCCGTCATAGAAAAATCAATACCAGTGAAATCAATGGGAAGACTCTGACCGAGAAGAGATCCTACTACAGAACCCAATATCCAGTAAAAATGGTCCAGCTCACCAATCAAGAAGCGTGCTCTCGGCTCGTCTACATTCTTAGGCACAGTGTGAATAGAAACATTTACTGAATATGTTTCATCAGTGAGTGTAAAGATCATAAAAGGATAACGCCATTTTCCGGCTTTAAATTTATCAATAAGTGAGAGCCCATAAAACATATGGCGGGAATTAATAAAAAGCGTCATCATAGCCACAGTAGGTATACTTGCCGCTGAAGAAAGTAATGACACTAAAAGGAACTGCCCCGAGCCCGCATAGACAAGTACGGAAATAAAAATTGCCCAAACCCAGTTATAGCCTGCGTCATAAAGCATTATTCCAAACGCGGAACCAAGAAACAGATAACCGAAAAATACCGGAAGCGATTTCTTAAATGCGTATTTAATTGTAGCCGTTTTGCTTATTTCGTTCATTTCAAATCCTCGAGAAAAATTTTCAAGCATATTATATAGCATATTTGAGCTGGTTTCAACAAAAATACTTAGCATATTGTATTTTGTTTTAATTAATGTTAGAATTAGGTATAAATACTAAGGAGGCGTTCATATGAACATATGGCACAATATAAGCCCCAAAAGAATAAAGAAAAACAGATTTTACGCTGTTATTGAAATTTCCAAGGGTGGCAAAAACAAATATGAACTCGACAAAGAAACCGGTATGCTCAAGCTTGACAGAGTTCTTTTTACATCAACTCACTATCCTGCCAACTACGGATTTATACCAAGAACTTATGCAAGCGATAATGACCCGCTTGATGTACTTGTGCTCTGCAGTGAAAAAATACAGCCGATGACTATTGTTGAATGTTCACCAATTGGTGTTCTTATTATGGAGGACGGCGGCAGCAAGGATGAGAAAATCATAGCCGTTCCCGTAAACGATCCAAACTACAACTGCTATTCTGACATAAGCGAGCTGCCCAAACACCGTTTTGATGAGATAAGGCATTTCTTTGAAGTTTATAAAATACTTGAAACGGATAAGCACACATCAGTAAACGAATTTCAAAACCGTGAAGCGGCAGAGACAATTATTCAAAACTGCATAGAAGAATATGTCAGAAGATTTCAGATGTAATAGCAGAAGGAGAAGCAAATGAAAAACAGCATAATATCTTATTCTCTTTTGTTTCTTGTAGAAATAGTTATAATGGTTATAGGTGCGGCTTCACAGGTTATGTGGCTTTTTTACCTGTTTCTTGCACTTATACTTATTGAAGCAATAGCAATGCTAATAAAATCCATAGTAAAATACGAATACAAGTGTAAGAAATGCGGCACTATTTTTAACCCCAGTGTTAAAGAAAAGCTTTTCGGAATTAACAGCGGAGATATAAAAAAGCTCTACTGCCCTCACTGTGAATCCAGGCAGTGGTGTATGCCAGTAAAGAAGAAAAAGGTAAATAAAAAGAAATAAAGATACTACTCTCTAAGTAAAAAATTAATCTTCTTAAGCTAAATAAGCAATATAAAAAGCTCTCTAAACAGTTATTGGCAACTGTTTAAGAGAGCTTTTTTATAATATTTAATTTATGCGCCCATATGACGTGTGCAACGGTTGAGAAGTTCATCCCAGCGGCGGTCTACCTCTTTCTGGAACGCCTCAATCATCCACTCGTTTTCAGGCTTAAACATATGCTTAAATCTGCCTTGCTTTACTAGCCATTCCTCAATAGGGACATATTTTTTAGGTTCGTAGTTGAGCGTCCATACGCCGTCTTTAACCTCGAACAGCGGCCAGTAACGTGTTTCAACAGCAAGCTTGCATATCTCCATTATATCCCATGTATTATAACGCCAGCCTCTCGGGCACGGAGCCATAATATTAAGAAAAGCGGGACCTTTTGTATAGATAGCTTTTTCAGCCTTAATGTGAAGGTCTTTGAAATTCTGAACAAAAGTAGTCTGTGCAACATAGGGCACCTGATGCTCTGCAATAATAGCGGCAAGGTCTTTTCTGTATTGCGGTTTACCATCTGAAACTTTGCCTACAGGAGTTGTTGTTGTATCAGCAAACATAGGAGTTGCCGAAGAACGTTGAATACCTGTATTCATATAAGCGCCGTTATCGTAGCAGACATAAACCATGTCATGACCTCTTTCCATTGCGCCGGAAAGAGACTGAAAACCGATATCATATGTACCGCCGTCGCCGCCGAAAGTAATGAATTTATATGTGTCGTCCAGTTTTCCTTTTCGTTTGAGTACATTATAAGCGCTTTCAACGCCTGCCATAGTAGCACCTGCGTTTTCAAAAGCATTGTGTATATAGCTGTCTTTATAAGCTGTATACGGATAAAGGAATGACGAAACTTCAAGACAACCGGTAGCATTGCCCACAACAGCTTTATCTCCGGGTTTAATTGCCTTTAAAACATTTCTTACAGCGATAGTGCCGCCGCAACCGGCGCACATTCTGTGTCCACCTGCAAGACGGTCTTCCCTACCAACAAATTCTTTGAAATTATACATTAAAGCCGCCTCCTTACTCTCTTACGCCCATATAGCGGTACGGGTTCTCTACGCAGCCGCTTTGGGCTGTTTTCTCAAGTTCAGAATAAATACCTTTCATATCATCAACACGAACATCTCTGCCGCCCAGGCCGTAAACATAGTTAAGAACAAGTGTATCAGCCTTTGCTCTGTAAAGCGCAGTAGTAACTTCAGCACCGAGCGGTCCGCAGTTATCGTTGAAGCTTTCAGTTCTGTCCATAACTGCAACAGCCTTGCAATTCTTTAGACTTTCAGCAATCTCGCTTGCTGGGAAAGGTCTGAAAAGTCTGATTTTTATAAGTCCGACTTTTTTGCCCTGATTTCTAAGCTGGTCAACAGCTTCTTTAGTTGTTCCTGCAGCGGATCCGATAATAACAACTGCCTCTTCGGCATCTTCCATTCTGTATTCCTCAAACAGTCCGTATTTTCTGCCGCTTATTTTTTCAAACTCGGCAGCAACATCGAGTGTAACCTGCTTAGCATTCTTAAGAGCTTCTGCCTGCGCTCTTTTTGCCTCGAAATAATAATTTGTTACACTGTATGGGCCTACAGCCATAGGGCACTCCGGATTAAGAAGATAATTTTCTGGATTGTACTCACCCACGAAATCCTTTACGTCCTTATCCTCAAGAAGTTCGATATTTTCAACGGCGTGTGATGTTATAAAGCCGTCCTGGCAGATCATAACAGGCAGACGAACGTCTTTATGCTCGCCTATTCTGTACGCCATAACAAGGTTGTCGTAAACCTCCTGATTATTTTCAGCGTATATCTGGATCCAGCCGGCATCACGGGCGCCCATTGAATCACTGTGGTCGCAGTTGATGTTTATAGGACCCGAGAGCGCTCTGTTTACAAGGGTAAGAACACACGGAAGTCTGTTAGATGCAGCAAGATAAAGTTCTTCCCACATAAGTGCCATACCGGCAGAAGAAGTAGCCGTAACTGAACGAGCACCCGCCGCTTCTGCGCCAATTACAGCAGACATAGCTGAGTGTTCAGACTCAACCGGAATAAATTCCGAATCAACAAGTCCATTGGCTACAAGTTTTGAGAAATACTGCGGAATTTCTGTTGAAGGAGTAATCGGGAAGGCCGCCATAACATCTGGATTTATCTGGCGAAGTGCTTCTGAAACGGCTTCATTTCCGCTTAAACGGTCTTTTCTGGACATATTATTTTACTCCTTTCATAGTGATTGCGCCTGTATGGCAAGCCTTTACACATATGCCACAACCTTTGCAGTGGTCATAATCAAACGGACCTCTTTTGCCATCTACAACATGGATAACGCTGTCAGGACAAACAGGAACACACATAAGGCAATGAACACAAAGTTCCTCGTTAAGCTCAGGCTTAATGGAAGTCCATTCGCCTGTATTAAATTCAAGAGAAGTTGAGGGGCCGTAGATCTGCATACCTTCAGTTAAATCCTGCCATTTGCAGTCAAGTCCCAGTTTATTTACATCAGACTTCATAGCAGTACCTCCTTATTTTACTTCATCAAACGCCATTTTAAGAGCGTTCATATTACCGTCAATTACCTCTGGTTTTGATGAAAACTTATGCATAAATGACGCGCGCATTTCATTATAGAACTCATCCCACTCCATAACGCCTGATACTTTTACAATGCCTGCAAGCATTGGAGTGTTAGGAAAATACTTGCCAAGACAAGCCTTTGAAACCTTCTTGGCATCGATAGTATAAACAGCGCCTTTATAACCGTGAAGTTTGTCGGTAAGTTCAGATTTATCTTTACTTGTATTTATAAGTATTGCACCGTTTTCTGAAAGCCCGTCTGTTACATGAACAGTATCAAGAAGACCTTCATCTACAACAACAACATAATCAGGATGATATATATTTGAATGTACCCTTATAGGTTCAGGACTTATTCGGTTATAAGCAGTTATGGGCGCGCCCATTCTTTCAGGACCGTATTCGGGAAAGCCCTGTACATATTTACCGGTCTTAAACGCAACGTCAGCAAGCAGCAACGCAGCTGTTTTTGCTCCCTGACCGCCTCTGCCATGCCAGCGAATCTCTACACAATTTTGCATATTATTTTCTCCCTTCAAATGTTATAAAATGCAAAAAACACATTAAAAAACGCCTCTTTGCAAAAAGCAAAGAGGCGATAATAAATACCGTGGTACCACTCTAATTCATCATAAAGATGCACTTACGCGAACAAACATTCGCTGCAATTATAACGGTTGCTGCCGTCCACACCTACTGAAAATTCAGCGCGGCCACTCGGGGAGGATATTACGCACTGACTTTTTATGCCTTGCACCAACCGGCAATTCTCTGAAAAAAGTTTTGCACGCTTTTTGTTCCCGTCTGCGTGTTTTACATTTATTGCTAAGATTATAATATAATCAATTAGCTTTGTCAACACAAATTTAAATATAAAAGCGGGAGAGTTTTCACTCTCCCGCTAAAAAACAGTTTATTAATCAAGCATCATAGTCAAAAGACTGAACGTCAGCGTAATATGCCACAGCATTGCCTTCAGCGTCTGCTGCGATTACATACGCGCGAGCATATGCTACACCAGTCTGTGCTGTAATCTTGAAGGTAAGTGCGAACTGACCATCAGCGGCTGTGTTGCTGTTCTTGTAGATGCTGCATGTAATGTTTGCATTCTCAAGAACAAGTGATGCCTCTGCATCCTCGTAATTCTTGCCATACAGATAGCCTGACTCAAGGAGTGTATATCCTGCAGGTACATTTCTTGTTGCAAGGAATCTTACACTTCCATCGCCTACAGCTGTTACGTCTACGCCGGCTACTGTAGGAACGGCTGTTACTTCATCACTTGTGTATGCTACTTCTACATCTGATGTTACAAAGAAGGTGTATTCTGATCCGTATGCAGCGTTATTGCCGTTTACGGTCCAAGCTGTTGCTGTTCCCTCTGTAGGTGCTACTGTTACTGCCTGGTCGAATGCTACTTCTGCTGTATCTTTGTATTCTGCATCGCCTACTGTGATTGTGCAGCCGGGTGCGCTTACTGTGTATGTAAGTGCATCATTCTTTGTGTAATTTGCTGTTACGATAGCATTTGTATCAAGAGCCTTAACCTCTTCAAGAGTCATGCTCCAACCTGCAAATGTGTAACCAAGATAGTTATATGTTGCAGGCATTGCCTCAAGATCAGCTATCTGTGAGTTTGTGTAAGTACCTATAACCATATTGAACTGATCAACAAATGTTACAGTAAAGTCTTCAACCTTCTCTGCAAATACAGGCACATATGTGAGATCTGCATAAGCAGCTGTTGTATATGTTGCATTTGTTGATACAAGCTTGCCGTTTACCTGCCAGCCTACAAACTCTGCTCCCTCATTTGCTGTTGCAACAAGAGTGTAGTCATCTTTATACGCAATTTTCTGAGCAGTTCCTGTTGTAGCCTCGCCGTTAAGCGTTGTTGTGCCGAGTTCATTCTGCTGTACTGTGATCTGTACGCCAAGTGCAGGAATTACTGCACCCTCTTTAACTGTTTCCTTACATGCACTGCAGATCATATCTGCTTCCTTACCGTCTTCTCCTCTTGAAGGAGCCACTGCGTTATCGGCAGAAACAATTTCGCCTGCATGATTATCTGGGTTTATCGGAGTTGACTCAGTTCTCTCTGCGTTACATACAGAGCATACGTAAACATTTTCTCCTTCTGCAATACATGTTGCAGGTGTTGAAAGTTCTTCGCTAAGCTGATAATCATGCTCACCAGCAGGAATTACTTCGCCGCCAGTCTTGTATCCGCAGTCTTTACACTGCATTACTGCTGTCTTACCGTCTACAAGTTTTCCGTCGCTGTGTATCGGGTCTACTGCAGGTTCAATCTCTTCCATATTACATGAATCTG
>URIN01000025.1 GCA_900547915.1 uncultured Clostridium sp.
AGCGTCAGATGTGTATAAGAGACAGAAATAACAGCTGAAAAGGACGGCGAAAGGGCTGTTGCTTATGCAAAGCAAATTGAAAGCCAGACGAGTCGTTTTTATATAACAGCAATTGCGCAAGCTCTCGCAAGCGGAGATGTAAGGCAGGACCTGAACCCCAGGCTGTTTGCCTTTTTCCTTGATAATCTTCTTCTTATGTTGCAGTTCTCATTCACATGTGAATATTACAAGGAAAGACTTTCAATATATACCGGCGTAAGCATAGACGAACTTGACGATGATGAGATAGTAAACCAGCTTCTAAAATTTATTGAATCTGCATTTACTTTTTCAAAAGATTAAAATGACAAACTGCAGGAGCAGTAATAAATATATTTTTGCGGAAAGGCTTGGAAATAATAATTATGGCTAAATATGTTATCACTTATGACATTGGCACAACGGGCATTAAGACCTGCCTTATTGAGATTGATAAAGAGATGAAAATTCTTGGTTCTTCTTCTCTGGGATACGGTCTTTATGTTGACGATGAAGTAGGCGTAAAAGGCGGAGCAGAGCAAAACGCCGATGAGTGGTGGGACGCTATGTGCGTTACTACCAAGACGGTATTTGAGAAAGTTCCGTACATAAAAAAAGACCAGATTTCAGGAATTTCATTCTGCTCTCAGATGCAGGGTCTTGTCCTTGTTGACAAAGAGGGCAACTGCGTGCGCAATCCCATGAGCTACATGGATCAGAGGGCTCGTGAGGAACTAAAAAAAGGCATTGCCCACGGTGTTAAAATTGCCGGCGCCGAAGTTTCAAAGCTTCTTAAATATCTGAAATATACAGGCGCAGTAAGTTCTTCCGTAAAAGACCCGATTTGGAAATACAAATGGGTGGAGGCACACGAGCCGGAAGTATTCAAAAAGGTATACAAATGGCTTGATGTAAAAGAATATCTTATCTGCCGCGCGAGCGGAGAATTCGTTATGACAAGGGACAGCGCTTTTGCTACCCTGCTTTATGATACAAGACCGGGGCACGAAGGCTGGTGCAAACCAATTTGCGATATGGTAGGCGTTAATATAGAACACCTGCCGGAAATAAAAGAATGTACTGAAAAAGTTGGCGAAGTTACTGAAAAAGCAGCTGCTGAACTCGGACTTGCACCGGGAACAGCTGTATTCGGCGGCGGCGGAGACGCATCACTTATAGGTGTTGGCGCAGGTTGCACCGAAGTTGGTGACACGCATATTTACAGCGGCACTTCCGGCTGGGTTGGTACAATTGTTGACAAACAGGTTGTAGACGCAGGCGCAATGATGGCTGCAATAGTCGGAGCTGACCCGAAAACATATAACTATTTCGGAGAGCTTGAAACATCCAACAAATGTGTTGAATGGGTAAAAGACCACCTTGCTCTTGACGATATCGGCGTATATCTTCAAAACAAAAACATTTCCGAATCAGTTGAAGCGCTCAACATAAATCTTTATGATTATATGGAAGATGTTATTGACCAAATTCCAGCAGGTTCAAACGGAACCATATTCACCCCATGGCTTCACGGAAACAGATGCCCGTTTGAAGATCCGAATGCGGCTGGAATGTTCTTTAACATCAAAATCGAAACCGGCAAAACAGAAATGATCAGAGCGGTTGTAGAGGGTATATGCTTCCATATGAGGTGGATGCTTGAAAGGCAGGATATTAAAAAGGAAGTAAAACTAGCCGACACAATAAGATTCTGCGGTGGCGGCGCGCTCGGCGGCGTTACCTGCCAGATACTTTCCGATATTCTTCAAAAAGATATAGAAGTTGTTGACAGCCCGCAG
The DNA here is from genome assembly GCA_900547915.1 of uncultured Clostridium sp. Classification (GTDB taxonomy): domain Bacteria; phylum Bacillota; class Clostridia; order Oscillospirales; family Acutalibacteraceae; genus Eubacterium_R. The sequence continues at coordinate 1,818 of URIN01000025.1, forward strand.
AATGTAGGCGCCGTAGGCGCTGCTGCCTGCATAGCAGTCGGTCTTGGTCTCATTCCGGATTTGGGTCATGTAAAATCTCTTATCCCTGCAAAATACACATATCACCCGAATAAGGAAAACAAAGCTGTTTACGACAGAAACTTCAAGGTATTTAAAAATCTTTATAAATCCAACAAAGAAAATTTTGCTATACTTAACGGCTAATATTTATAAAACGTAGTATAAACTTTTAAGCAATAACAAAAGGCTTGAGCAATGCTCAAGCCTTTTAATTTTATCTAATTAAATTTTATTTATGCACGGGCTACCATTTCGCCGTACTTTTCCTTGCTTTCTTTAATGAAGATTTCAACCTGCTTTGCAGAAGGCATTGCGTCTGAACAGCTGTGAGCCGAAATAAGTATAGAAGCTGAAGCTGAGCCGAACTCAAGTGCATCGATGATTTCTTTGCCCTGAAGGAGGCTGTAAAGGAACGCAGAGCCGTAGCCATCGCCGCCGCCAAAGCCCTTTAACTTAACTGCAGGGAACGGCTTTATGGTATAATACTTGCCATCATTTGTATAAGCAGTTGAGCCTTCCTTGCCGTGTTTAATAACGCAGATAGATGCTCCGAATGACTGCCAATACTGAGCCGATTCCTTATCAGAGCTCTTAACGCCTACAATGCCCTCTGTGAGATCGAACTCCTCACGAGAACCCATAATTATATCTGCATACTGTGCAGCAAGGCTGTAATAAACAGCAATCTCATCTTTTGATTTCCATGTATATTCACGATAATCTATATCGAAAATAATTCTTACATTATTCTTTTTAGCAAGCATCATTGCTTTGAAGCAAGCCTCACGGCTTGGGCTCTTTGCAAGCGCCGTTCCGCTGATAACAATCGCCTTTGCGCTGCTTACATATGCTTCGTCAACATCAGCCGGATCGAGGCAGAAGTCAGCAACATTATCCCTATACATAAGGATTGATGATTTTTCCTTTGAAAGAATCTCAGTAAATGTCAGTCCTATCTTCTCCCCATTCTTAGCACGGGTAACATGACTTGTGTCTATTCCCTCTTTGTCAAAATAATTCACAACAAAATCGCCAAACTGGTCATCAGAAACGCAGCCAATAAAACCTACTTTACAGCCAAGCCTTGCAAGACCAACAGCTATATTAGCGGGAGAGCCGCCTACATACTTGTTGAAATTAGAAGATTCTGAAAGAGGCATATACATATCAGTAGGGTTAAAATCTATTGCAATTCTTCCTACAGGTATAAAATCAATCGGTTTTGTCATATCAAATTCAATATATTTCATAATTTTTACTCCTTAAATATACTGCTGTTCAGGCCTTGTTTTGAGTACCGAATATAAGAATATGACGCTTTGCATTCTGATAAGCGCCCTCAACTTCGGCTCCCTGAAGGTCATAATAACCGTTTATTTTATTTTCATTATAACAGTCACGTACTGATTTTTCAACAGAATCGAAAGTGGCTGTTGCAATATTTATCTTTTTAATGCCTGTTTTAGAGCAGCGCACAAAATCTTCTTCACTGATGCCCGTACCGCCATGAAGGACAAGAGGAATACTAACTCTTTTTTCGCATTCTTCAAGAATATCAAATCTGAGTTTAGGTGTTGATTTATAATTGCCATGCGCATTACCTATCGCAATAGCAAGCGCGTCAACCATTGTTTCCTCTGCAAATCTAACGGCATCGTCAGGTTTTGTGCAATTTATTGCAATGTCCTCACTTCCGTCTTCAGAACCTCCCACGCAACCTATTTCAGCCTCAACAGAAGCAGAATAATTCTTAGCCATTGAAACGATTTTTTTGGTTTCTTCTATATTTTTCTCAAGAGGGAGATGACTTCCGTCAAACATTACTGATGTAAAGCCAAGTTCAAGAGCAAGGCTGATCATTTTCTCCGTTTTTCCATGATCAAAGTGAACTGCAACAGGTGTTTTTGCATTTTTTGCCGCAGCAACCATAAGCGGACCTATCAATTCAAGCGGGGACTGTTTAAGCCTAACCTCGGCAATCTGCAGTATAACCGGAGCATGCAACTCTTCCGCCGCTTTAAGAACACCGAGAACCATTTCCATGTTGGCAACTGAAAACGAACCTACAGCATAATTACCTTTCTGTGCGTCTGCCAGCAATTCGCGCATATTGACAAGCATATTTTTTACTCCTTAATTATCATAAACAGGTCGGTCTGTAAGCCGAGTTCTGTAATAGGCAACCATCTATCTCGACACGCCATTGCTGACGTGCTCAAGCCACATTTCGGGATTATGTGTCGAGCAAACATCCTCCCATTCTGTGTTGCAGCGGATAGGGTTTACATGGCAGCGGATGTCTCCACCCGCTCGGTGAGCTCTTACCTCGCCTTTCCATCCTTACCGTTTTCACGGCGGTTTATTTCTGTTGCACTTTCCCTGAGGTTACCCCCGGCGGCCGTTAGCCGTTATCCTGCTCTGTGCTGCTCGGACTTTCCTCACATATAAAATGCGCGGCTGCCCGACCGACCTGTTTCTTAATATTGTAAAATATAAATTAAAATGTGTCAATAATTTTATTAAGGCAGTTGAAAAGAATTATGAAATATTGTAATATTGTTTAGAGGTGATTAAATGGCGCCAAGAAATTTTGATGATGACAGAGACCGCACTGTGCCTCCAGAGGAGGATTATTACGGTAGAGCACCAATAGACCTGAATTTTAACAGCAGAGAAAACAGCAGGCAAAACGAAGGCGGAATTAACCCTGCCGAAGAATATGAAAAATATTGCAGGGAAAATTTACAAAAACAAAACGGTGAAACGCGTCCTATAAATAACTCATCGTATTCAGCTTCAAACAAAAATCAGCAAGCAGACAAATATTCACGTGATGATTTAAGATATTCACCACCAACTAAAAAAACAGAACCTGCCAAACAAAAGGATGATAAGAGAAACAAGAAAAACAAAGGAAAAAACGGTAATAAAAAAAATCCTGCTCCAAAAATTTTGACAGGTATTGTGGCATTAGTTCTTGTAATAGCAATTGCGGCTACTGCGATGATTGAATCGGTGTTAGGGAAAATCAACTATGATGAAAAAGAGGAAAACCAATATATTTCTTCGAGCGAGTTAACATCTTCATCAAAAGTAACAAATATTTTGCTTCTTGGTGTTGACGCAAGACCTGACGATGAGGATGAAGCAAGCAGAGCCGATTCAATGATGCTGATATCATTTGATAGAGAACACGGATGTATAAAAATGACATCTTTTTTAAGAGACTCTTGGGTATACATTCCGGTTGCAGACAAAAAGCAGAGACTAAATGCGGCATGCACATACGGAGGCTACAGCGGCGTTGTTGATACGATTGAATACAACTTCGGAGTTGATATTGACGGATATGTTGTTGCCGACTTTGAAATGTTCAAAATAATGGTTGACAGTATAGGCGGAGTTGAAGTTGACGTAACTGAAAAAGAGGCAAAAGAAGTTACAAATCATCCCGGAAGATACGGAAATGTAACACTTGAATCCGGTAAACACACATTAACGGGAGAACAGGCCTTGGCGTACTGCAGAATCAGAAAAATCGACACTGACTGGAAAAGGACCGAACGACAGCGCACTGTAATCCAACAAATAATTAAAGGAGTAGTTTCAAGCGGACCTGTGGGAGCATATAAAGCCGCGAGCAATGTTGCCCCCTACATTCAGACTGATCTTACAAAAAACGAAATTAGAGGACTTATTTTTGATGCACTGATGTGCGTAGGTGGCGGATTTGATCAGAATTCCTGCCCATTTGACGGAACGTGGGAATATGCCACTCACGGCGGAGCTTCCGTTATAGATCTTGATACAGATGCTAATAAGGACAAGCTAATTGATTACATTTACAATTCAGAAAAACCAGAAGAAAGCGAAACAGAGGCATCAGAATAATATAATAATTTTATGATACAAAAAACAGGCAAACCTATTAGGTATGCCTGTTTTTTTATTATATATTTAATCGGCTATTTAATAACGTGTGTAAGCATATAAAAACTCCCCTCTTCACAGAGGGGAGTTTTTTCATTTAATTACTGAATACGTTTTTGGGCAAATCACCATAGTCAGGACCATCTCCGAGATCTCCTCCACCAGAAGGTGAGGTGAACAAAACGTTCGAGGGAAAATCATATTTACGAATATTGATTTTCGGTTCTTCGTAAGATAACTTCATAAATGACTCCTCCTCCATTATCTAATTACTGCATTAGTTGCAACATCAGAATAAGTATAATACTCATTGCCCGCTTTGTCAACATAAATTGCATAAGCAACAACTGTAGCATTCGGATAAGAAAAATCTGTGTTGAAACTTACAGTAAACTGATTACCGTTTTGATCTGCATTTGTATAGTTAGAGGATGAAAGGTTGAAAATCTGATTTGCGGTACTTATATCGGCAAGACTTAAATCTGTATTCGTAGGATCGAGTCTGTCAAGAACAAACCCGTATGACTGAATTGTTACATCTTCCGGCAATGCAAACGAACCTACAAGATATACTTTTCCTGCATCACTATCTACTATCGGAGCAGCAAGATCAACACTTGCAGTCTGATCATCGATAGATGTCAAGGCTTTTACTGTTATATCTCTGCAGGCATAGAAGCTATATTCTGAGCCATAGCAAAGAGCTTTGCCGTTTTCATTGTTTACATAAGCAACAGCATTATCTGCAGCAAGTGTAACAAGTTCATTATATGAAGCATGCTGAATATCGATCTGGTCACCGTTTTCATCAACAAGAGTGATTGCATAATCAGTAGGTGATACACTGTTGAAATCAACAAGTATATTCATATTACCATTAACTGTTATCTGTGCTCTTGAACCTGAACCAAGCGGTGTCATATCTTCACGGTTATAGAATGTACCTACCTCATAGAACGGAATATTGTAATAAGTATTCAAATTTGTGGCCTTCAGTCTTGTGCCATCCTTTGCATACTGAATATCAATAACCTTATCTGTGGCAACTCCGTCAAGTGAAAGATAGAAAGTTACTTTACGAAGATCTGCCTGAGAAGTTGAGCCTGCTGAAGTATAAACTTCTGTATTACCTCTAACAGTAAAAGTATAGTTTGTATCAAAATACTGATATTTGTTGTTGACATCGGGTTCAAGGTTATTGGTATAAACATAGGTTACCCAAGCACATTTTTCACCTGAATCAACCGGGTTATCAAGAGTAACTGTATCACCATAATGGAATTCAGTTGCAGAAGCCTTGTCAGATGTAAGACTGAATGTGCCGTCTCCGTCATCTACTACCCAATACTCGTTATCATCAACATCAACAACAAGAATTGTGTAAGGAATCCAGTTTTCAGTTAATGCGGTTCCGAGAACAGCATTATAGTTATCATAATCATATCCGGTATAAACCTTATCATTGACCTCTACCGGAGATTCAACAATAACACCCTGAACAGCGCTCTGAACAGCTGTAACATTATAAGCATCTGCATTAAGTGTGCTTACTTTATAAAGATTAGCCTCATAAACACTTTCGTCTGTTATACCATTTCTAAGTGCTTCAACAGCAGATATAATCAACTGAGTCTGCTGGTCAACTGCTTCCTGAAGAGTATCAGGAACGGTTGCCTGTTCTTGAGATGTATAATTATAATATCTGATTTCAGTAATGTTTACATTAGCCTGTTCAAGTGCGGAAGTTGTAAACTTAGTAGAACCATCAGCTGCAGCTGCAAGAAGTGCTTCCATATCTGCCTTTGCTTCATTGAACTGTGTCCAATCTGCCTGTGTATACATAGCCTGACCGCATACATCACAATACATATTGCCGTCTTCATCTACGCATTTTTCAATCTCATTCAAGTCACAGCGTGAACAGGTTACTGTATGATATGCACCGTCATTGTTTGGCGTATAGGTACGATCGTGGCCAAGAGGTTCTTCTGTGTAACTAATTTCACGACCGCAAACTGAGCAAATAGCAGTAACTTCGCCTCCATCCTCACATGTAGCGTGATGGCTGCCTTCCTGCTCAATATAGTTATGAGCATCAGAAGATGTATTAATTTGAAGTGCGCCCATAGCTGTGTTAAGATTATTGTATCTGCTCTGTACTTCAGATGTGATTGCAGCACTTGTCATTGCAGAGTAGTTGAGATCTGCCTGAGCAGCAGCAAGAGCATCACTGAACGGTGCCCATGTTTCAGGAGTGTAGCAGTTGAATGCATTATTCTGATACTTAGCAACAATATCAGCAGCCTGATCTACAAGTTCAATCAGATCTGAAATATCAATAACTGTAACAGTCTGCTTAACATCTGTATTTGTACGATTTCTTGTTTGGAAACCATCCCAACCGCCGGCATTTACACCGAAATACTCAACAAGATCAGGTGTTGTAAATGTAGCTGAGTTGATTCCAAGATCACCTACTGTTACTGTAGTTTCACCGAGAACTCTTGTTCCGTCAGTAGCAGCCGGAATATTGACATAGTCATTACCTGCAGACACGCTGCTTGTAGGTTTCATAAGTAAATCATGATATGAAGAATATGCGCCTGTAGAACCCTGAATTGCGGCTCCGCCTTCCTTCCAGCGAACAGACATCGTGCCATTACCGAAATCTACGGTATCCTGGCTAAAAGCGCCAAAGCCGAGTGAATGTAACTGTGCACCTCTGTTCTGAGTCCAGCTATACCAATGGTTATTTACAGAAATATCATATTCTGTAACATATGAAGAACTTCCGGAAACTGTTTTGAAATAAGTGATATTTGTAATCTGTCCACTGAGATATGTTTTAATATTATCTGCGGAATAACCGTTAGTTGTACCAGTTGTCTGTGATACAACAGTTCCGTCTTCAAGACCTGTAAATGCGGTCTTGAGTTCAAGGAGAGCATTGGCAATATTTGTAATAAGTTCTGTATACTCAGATATAACTGTTGCCTGATCAGTAAAGTCTGATTTGTCAAGATTTGTCATGGCATGGGTTGCTTCTGCAACTTTATCCATAACATTGGTATAGTTAGAAAACTTATAGCCGTCTATGCCCTGAGCATAAGCCATTGCGCTGTTGTAGCTGAGCTGAGTACCAAGAATAGGCACTACTGCATCATGGCTAAGTCGAAGGTCTGCCATAGCATCTTTAACATCACTGAGGATTGTGTTGTAGATTGCTTCATCCTCTTCTGTGTCTTTTAGGGTAATACCTGAAGTATAACTACCATTGTTATAGTATTTCAGTGCAGCATTTATTTTGTCAGTTAATGCACTGTAAGTATCTGCAATATAATAACCCTGAGTAAGACCATAGTACTGCTGGAAGTATGTTTGAAGTTCGCTGTCGTTAACATAGCCTTCTGCCTTAAGATTGCCATATGCATTTACTAAATTCGAATTCGTGGAAGTAACATCACTGAAACGATATGTTTTATTAGCGATATAATTTATAGCAGCAGTAGCTATATCATAATTTCTCTTGAAAAGAATGAAAGATGTTTCTTCATAATATCCATCTGTATTTCCGCTTTCAGCAAGAGGAGTATAAGCAGCATAGTTGCTTGCAAGCTGCATATAGCTATCCATATTCACCTTAGTGGTAAGGGCTTTTTTAGCTGAGTTAACTCCTGAGAGTGCAGATGAAATTGCACTGGTTAAGGTATTAACTTCTGCCGCTACGTCAGTTCCTTTGATATAAGACTGCGGATCAACACTCATAGCCTTGTCAATAGCTTTAAGGTAATTAGCTGTAAGATTATATGAATAATCACAGATATCATTAGGAATAGCATTAACAGCATCAATGATTGCCGCATAATTAATTACATAAATATCGGCAGTCTGAGTGAATGTGCCGGAATTGCGTTCCTCGTTGTAAGTAAGCCATTCCTGAGTAGGATAATGAAGCACATAACTATCACCAAATGTGCTAGAATCGCCAGTCCAATAAAGTGTATTTGAATATCTGTCCGGATTATCATTGCTTGCATTTGTATGTGAAAGGAAATCTGAATTATCAGTATAACCTACATAGGACTCAGTTGCTGTCTGATAACCGGGAGTATTGCTAAGTCCATGCCAATTCTTTACAAGAGCGAATGGAGTTGTAGTCGGTCTCATGCTTCTTGTACCGGAAACGCCAGTACCTGTTCTTCTTGCAGTATACATTGATACAGGGAAGCCCATTGCCGAGCCACTGCCGTCATAAAGAAGAACGGTAGTTCCGTACTGCACGCCAGCTCTGGTATAAGTCTGCAATGTATCACTGTCTCTCAAGTCTGCATCAGCGTAAGCTGCTGTATCACCTACACCGTAAGCATAAAGAACATTTGACATCTGGTCTCCGTCAACGAGTCCAAGGCTAGTATAGGAACCATCAGCAGCTGCTGTAGCAGTTGCCTGATATGGAGTCCAAGCCTTCATTGCATTGAACTGAGTTTCAAGATTGTTGTAAGCGGCATCAACTTCGTCAGCAGATCTGACACCGGCAGTTACAAGAAAATATGTAACATAGCCGTCATACCAAGCCTCATAAGAATTTGCAAGGTTGGTATAAGGAGTTCCGCTTTCAATCCTTGTTTCATACTGGTCCAAAAGATTTTTAAGGTCTTCTGCTGAATGTTCAGCTGCGTAAGAACTGAACGGCATTGCAGCAAAAGTAGTCAAAACCATAACAGCCGCAAGGAATGTAGCAAGAAGACGTTTGGACTTTTTAGTTTTCATTGAATTACCTCCTTAAAATGTGCCTCCGGACAATAAAAGCAGTTTAATCTGACCTCTTATGCTTTAATCTGTTACTATTTGCCGGGTGACATTTAATTCAACAGGGTACAATATCCCTATTGAAAAGCATTCTACAGGACAAATAATACCTGTCTCTTATACACATCTCCGAGCCCACGAGACGGACTCCTATCT
>URIN01000026.1 GCA_900547915.1 uncultured Clostridium sp.
GTCAGATGTGTATAAGAGACAGTTATGACACAAGCTATTGTTATAGGCGGCGGAGCAGCTGGACTTATGGCGGCGGCTGCCTGTGCCGCACGAGGTAAAGATACCGTTGTTATAGAAAAAATGCCTGTCTGCGCTAAAAAAGTTTCAATTACGGGCAAGGGCAGATGCAATGTTACAAATGCCTGCTTCGAGATTTCGGATTTAATATCAAATGTGCCGCGCAACCCGCGTTTCCTTTATTCGGCATTTTCGTCTTTTATGCCGTATGACACTATGTCGTTTTTTGAAGAACTTGGAGTGCCGCTGAAAATTGAAAGGGGAAACCGCGTTTTCCCACAGTCTGATAACGCAAAAGATATTTCTTCCGCTCTTGTCAGAAATGCAAAAAATAACGGTGTAAAGTTCATTCACGCCGCGGCAAAGTATTTTAAAACGGAAAACGGCAGAATAAAATCCGTTGTTCTTTCTGACGGCAGTGAGATTGAGTGCGAAAGCGTGGCACTCTGCACTGGCGGCAAAAGCTATCCTGCAACAGGTTCAACAGGGGACGGTTATGCTCTTGCAAAAAGTGTAGGGCATACGGTAACGGAGATTTCACCTGCGCTCGTATCCTTAAAAAGCGATGACACGTTCATACCGGAACTTCAGGGCCTGAGCCTTAAAAATATAAGTATCAAGCTTATTAAAAACGATAAAACGGTTTATTCTGATTTTGGGGAAATGCTTTTCACCCATTACGGTATCAGCGGCCCTGTAATTTTGTCTGCTTCAAGTCATATAGAACGTCCGGAAAAAGGCGGCTATTCGGTAGTTATAGATTTAAAACCAGCACTTGATAGCGATACCCTCGATAAAAGAATACAGCGCGATTTTGATGAGTTTAAAAATAAGGATGTTATTAATTCTCTCTCAAAACTTCTGCCGAGAAAACTTATACCCGTAATTATAGATTTATGGGGAATACCTCAGCATAAGAAAGTTAACGAGATAACACGTGAGGAACGCAGGGCACTTGTTCATATTCTGAAAAATCTGGAAGTAAGCGTTTCGGGATTTTATACCCTTGATTCCGCAATAATAACCAGGGGCGGAATAAATGTTAAGGAAATTGACCCAAGAACTATGCGTTCAAAGATTATTGATAATCTTTTCTTTGCAGGTGAAATAATAGATGTAGACGCCTATACGGGCGGCTTCAATCTGCAGATAGCCTTTTCAACAGGCAGGCTCTGCGGAGAAAATATGTGATTTTTTATATAAAGAAAGGTTGTTTGCTTTGATTAATGTTGCAATAGACGGACCTGCCGGTGCAGGCAAAAGCACGGTTGCGCGCGGCGCGGCAAAAGAACTCGGATATATCTATGTCGATACGGGAGCGCTTTACAGAACGGTTGCTCTTGCGGCTCAGAGAAAGAATATTATCGGCGATGTTAAGGGAATATGCGATATGCTTCCCACCATTACCGTTGAACTTAAATTTGACGAAAAAGGAGAACAAAGAGTGTATCTTAACGGCGAGGACGTTTCTTCGCTTATAAGAACACCTGAAATCTCAATGGCGGCGTCATCCGTTTCGCAGATACCCGCAGTCAGGGATTTCCTTCTTGAGCTTCAGCGTTCAATTGCGCGTGAAAACAATGTTATTATGGACGGCAGAGATATCGGCACGGTAGTTCTGCCCAATGCCGATGTAAAGATTTTTCTGTTTGCTTCTCCGGAATGCAGAGCCGAAAGAAGATATAAGGAGCTTATCGAAAAAGGTCAGGATGTTAAATATGAGGACGTTCTCAAAGATGTTAACGACCGTGATTATCAGGACAGCCACCGTGAGATAGCTCCGCTCAAACCAACCGAGGAGTCGGTTATGGCAGATACAACGGGAAAAGCGCTTCCCGAGAGTATAGAAATGGTAGTTTCCGTGATAAAGGAGAAGATTAATGGTTAGTTTTGATTACAGCGAAGTTAAGCACTACAAGTTTTACGGCTTTGTAAAAAAAGTTTTCGGCCCAATATTCAGAGCGGTTTATAAGCTTGAGTTCAAAGGGCTCGAAAATGTTCCGTCTGATTCAGATGGAAGATACATAGTTGCAATAAATCACACCTGCGCGCTTGACCCTGTTTTTGTTTCAATGCCTAAGCAGGTTCCGCCGCTTCACTTTATGGCAAAGGTAGAACTTTTTAAAAATCCCGTAGTAGGCTGGGTAATAAAACATCTTTACGGATTTCCCGTTAAAAGAGGTAAAGGTGATACTTCAGCAATCGAATACGGTGAAAAGATTATAGAAGAGGGGCACGTAATGGCTATCTGTCCCGAGGGAAAACGTGTTAAAGATAAAAACGGAGTTCCGCAGAAAGCAAAATCGGGTGTTGCTGTAATCGCAAAGGCAACAAACGCTTCTGTTCTGCCGGTAGCTATCTACTGCAACGGTCCTATTAAGAGAGGCAAAAAGGTAGTTATCTCATACGGAAGAATGCTTACCCTTGAAGAAATGGGCCTCAATAAAGAAAATATTGGTCCTCACGACATTAAAAACGCAGCTAATAAAGTAATGGATAAAATTACTGAGCTGTGGGAGGCAGAGCACAATGAAGGAAATTAAGCTTGCTAAAACAGCAGGATTTTGCTTTGGCGTAAACAGGGCGGTTAATCTTGTTTATAAGTTAGTTGAAGACGGAGAAAAAGTCTGCACATTGGGTCCTATAATACATAACCAGCAGCTTGTAGAAGATCTTAAATCAAAAGGCGTTAATGATATTTCCTCTCCTGACAACTGCGCAGAGGGATATAAAATCGTTATTCGAACTCATGGCATAGAAAAGGAAACGCTTTCTGATATAAATTCTCGCGGGCTTGAATATATTGACGCTACCTGTCCCTTCGTTTTGAAAATTCACCGAATAGTCAGCAAGGCAGAGCAGGGAACGGTAACTCTTATCGCGGGGGATTCTAATCACCCGGAGGTAAAGGGTATACGTTCTTTCTGTGTGGGCAGCACATATGTGTTTAAAAACCACGAAGAACTTGCAGAGATTATTGACAAATATAAAATTGCGTCTGAAAAATCGGTCATTTGTGTTTCTCAGACGACTTTCAGTACGGAAGAATGGAAAAAATGCGAGAAAATTCTCAAAAAGGTATGTACAAACTGCAAAATTTTTGATACAATATGCAGTGCAACATCCGAAAGACAGGCGGAGGCGCTTGCTCTTGCAAAAGAGTGTGATGCAATGCTTGTTATCGGGGGTCGCCATTCATCCAATACTTGCAAGTTGAAAGATGTTTGTTCGGAATATGCACCCACTTTCTTGATAGAGACTGCTGCGGAGCTTGCCGATATGGATTTTTCGCGTTTCAATGTAGTTGGAGTTACTGCCGGGGCGTCTACGCCGTCGGTAATTATCAAGGAGGTACTTAAAACCATGTCCGAAGAAATTAAAGAAAAGGAAGTTGAAGCAACAGAAAATGTTGCCGAGACAGCAGAAGCCGCTGATAAAGCCGTTAAGGCTGCTGTCGAAGCATCTGCTGATGGTGAAACCTTCGCAGAGATGCTCGAACAATCTTTCAGCGAAAACGACACCGGTAAAATCGTAAAAGGTGTTGTTGAAAACATTACACCCACAGAGGTATTTGTGGATGTTCCGGGAAGAAAGCAGACAGGCGTTATCGCCCGTGAAGATCTTTCTGCCGAGCCGTTTGACAAGTGTGAGGATGTAGTATCAAAAGGCGATGTTCTTGATCTCATCATCCTTAAAACAAATGATCAGGACGGTGTTCTCAAGCTCTCTAAGAAGCTTACGGACAGCTTTAAAGGCTGGGAGGATATCGTAAAGGCTAAGGAGAACGATGAAGTTCTCGAAGGCTATATCACAGCTGTTGTTCGCGGTGGCGTACTTGCTACCGTAAAGGGCACACGCGTGTTTATTCCTGCTTCTCTTTCAGGTGTTCCAAAGAATGAGGAACTTTCAGTTCTCAAAGGCACAACTGCAAGATTTAAGATCATTGACATCAATGAGCAGAGAAGACGTGCAGTAGGCTCAATCCGTGCCGTACTCAGCGAGGAGAGAAAGAAAGCTCGCGAAGAGGCTTGGGCAAAACTCGAAGAGGGTATGAAGCTCACAGGCACTGTAAAATCACTTACAAACTACGGCGCTTTCGTTGATATCGGCGGAATCGACGGTATGATTCATATCAGCGAACTTTCCTGGACCCGCATCAAGCATCCTTCAGAGGTTGTAAATGTAGGCGATCAGGTAGAAATTTACATAAAATCTCTTGATCAGGAGAAGAAAAAGATTTCTCTTGGTTTCAAGAAGATCGAAGACAATCCGTGGGAGATTCTCAAGAGAGATTATCCTGTTGACACTGTTGTTAAAAACGCAAAGATCGTTGGCGTAACAGCTTTTGGTGCGTTTGCTACTGTAATTCCCGGTATTGAGGGACTTATCCACATCAGTGAGATTAGCTGGAACAGAATCAAGACTCCTGCTGATGTTCTTAAAGTAGGCGATGAAGTTGATGTTGTAATCACAAACATTGATTTCGATAAGAAGAGAGTAAGCCTTTCAATGAAGCAGCTTACAGAAAGACCGGAAGAGGGTATTCCCGCGCTTCAGTCTGATGATGCTGAGGAAGCTGATGCTCCGGCAGAAGAAACTGCTGAATAATATAACTATAAGTAAGACCCGCTTTTTAGCGGGTCTGTTTTTTTACATTAAGCTAATTTGCTCAAAACTCAGTGGAAACGATTTTATAAATATAAAAACCGCATGGCGTAATGCCGTGCGGTTTTTTTGTTCTCTTCATTCTTTGTTTTCGTCTTCCTGGCTGAACAGCGAATCTATAAGGTTATTGTATATTTTAACAGGATCAGCGTAAAACTGTTCTTTAAACATTTCTGCCTGCGCAGATGTTGGAACGGTCAGCGAAAGCACCATAAAATCTTTTCCGCAGTCCCGAAAATGCATAGTAACTGTGTAGTCATCGTTATTTTTGGTGACCTCAACTTCGTTTTCCTGTCTGTAAAGTTCTTTGACAGCAAGTTTTGCGGCAAGCTCCACTGCGCGTTTGCGCATTGTGTAAGGAAGTTCGTTTTCTACCAGTTCCACAAAGTACTCGCAATTGTTCGCCGGTTTAAGAAAGCCGTGCTCGTTTTGGGTAACAAGGCCTTTGTCCTTTATTTTTTGAAGTGCGTTAGTTGTTTCAAAATAATTCGCAAAATCGCCTTCCACCATTGTTTTTACAAGAACATCGTCAGTCAGTCTTTCTTTTGAATTTACTACAACATAGCAAATAAGTATATATATGTCAACTGTTGAACGCAGTCCGTCAGAAGAACCATATGGTAATGCGTCAAAGTCATAATTTGGCTTTTCGTTGTCGCTCATAAAATCACCTCGTTTGAAAAATATATTAACATAATCTTTACTCACTTGCAAACAATTTTAAATTATAATATAATAACAGCGTGATTATCAGCGCCGAAAGGCAAAGCCAGTTCAGGCGCGGATTGCAAAAAAGAATTACAGAAAGAGGTTTTTAATATGAAAGAAGTAACAAAAGATACAATTATCGGAGATATCCTTGATATATGCCCGGATGCGGCACCGCTTTTCCTTGAAATCGGTATGCACTGCCTTGGCTGTCCCGCATCAAGAGGTGAAACGGTAGAGCAGGCATGTACAGTTCACGGTAATGACCCCGAAGAACTCGTAAAAAAATTAAACGCTCTTATCAGCAAATAAAATGTTTAATCTTTCACCAAGACTACAAGCCGTGGCATCACTTGTCCGCAAAGGTTCCTGCCTTGCGGATATTGGTTGTGACCACGGCTATCTGCCTGTATATTTGGTTAATAACGGCGTTTCGGAAAGTGCTGTCGCTTCTGATATTAACGAAGGTCCTTTGAATCAGTGCCGCCGACTCGTTGAACATTATTCTCTTACAGATAAAATTAGTTGCGTTTTGTCTTACGGGCTTTCAAATGTGAAATATTCCGAGCGTCAGGATGTTGCCGTTTGCGGAATGGGCGGAGAACTTATTGCCTCTATCCTAGCAAACAGTGATATATCGCAGACAGGCGGTGTCCATTACATATTCAATCCTATGACGCATCCTGAAAAACTGAGAGAATATCTTTGTAACAACGGATTTGAAATAGATAATGATTTTGTTGTCAGAGACGGCAATCATTCTTATTCTGTTTTTGACGCATATTATACAGGCGCTGTCAGGAAATATCCTCTCAGCTATTATTTTCTGGGAAATATTATTGATTTTTCAGATAAAAATTATTTTAACAGCCTTCTGAATTATCTCAGAAACAAACAGAAAAGCGGCATTGATTATTCAGAGGTAATTGATCTTATAGAGGCAAAGATATGACTACTGTTAAAGATATTTATAACTATATTAACACCATTGCGCCTTTTAATACTCAGGAGGAATGGGACAACGCCGGTATAATTACAGGCAGCCCAAAAACTCCTGTAACGAAAGTTGTTATGAGCCTTGATGTTACCAAGGATGCCGTAAGAAAAGCGGCGGAAATCAATGCTCAGCTTGTGCTTTCGCATCATCCGCTTATATTTAACGGAGTAAAAAGGCTGATGCCTGATACTGCGCTTTATATGTGTGCTCAAAACGGCATTGCGGTTATTTCAGCTCATACTAATTTTGATAAAGCGGCTCAGGGTATTAATGCAAATCTCTGCAAAATTCTGGAACTTCAAAACGCAAAACCTGTTGAGGGTACGTTTATTTCTGTTGGCGATCTTAAGAAAGAAATGACGGCGTTAGATTTTGCTCGTTTCGTTTCAGAAAAGCTCAACGTCAGCGGGTTGAGATATACCGATACTGACAGGGTGATAAAAAAAGTTGCAGTAGGCGGAGGAGCGTGCGATGAATTTCTGCCCCAGGCAATGGAATTTGCGGACTGCTTTGTAACTGGAGATACAAAATATCACGTTATGTTTGAGGCGGCAGAAAATGATTTCTGCATTATAGGCGCAGGCCATTTTGAAACGGAATCACAGGCGTTTCTTATGCTTAAAGATATGATATCAAAAGAATTTCCTGATGTTGAGTTTATCTCAGCAGAACAGAAAAATCCTGTTTTGGCGGTGTTGTAATGGCACTTGACGGAATTTTTCTTTATCATTTAAAAAACGAGATAACGCAGTTTGCCGTAGGCGCAAGAATAGAAAAAATACATCAGCCGTCAAAAGAAGAATTGTTGCTTTCACTTCGCTCTCGGGAGGGCGCAAAGAAACTTTTGCTTTCATGCCGTGCTGATACAGCGGGAATTTATTTTACTTCTTACCCGCCGGAAAATCCGTCAAAGCCTCCGATGCTTTGTATGCTGCTCAGAAAGCACCTTACAGGAGCAAAAATTCTTTCTCTTGAGCAGGACGGTCTTGAGCGTATTGTAAAAATAAAACTTCAGGCTGTAAATGAACTCGGCGATTTGGTCTGTTTTACTCTTGCGGTAGAGATTATGGGCAGGTACAGTAACATTATTCTTGTTGACGGAAAAGGCGTTATTGTTGACGCACTGCGGCGTGTGGACGAGGGTAAATCGCACGTCAGAACTGTTTTGCCTGGCGTTAAGTATGTCAGCCCGCCTGCGCAGGATAAACTTAATATATTTGAAGACGATATCAATGAGATAAAATCTCGCTTAAGCTTTTCTGGAAAAACACCTTCAAAGGCTTTTCAGGATACTGTTATGGGCGTTTCGCCGATAGTGTGCAGGGAATATGAAAATGGTGTTTCGGTTGAAAAAATAAAGGATTATGCTTTAAATCCTCAGCCTGTTGCTGTGATAACGGACAGACTTCTTGATTTTGCGTTTATGCCTGTAACACAATACGGAGACCTCGCTGAAATTAAGCATTTTACAACTTTTTCCGAAACGCTTGATTATTTCTACCGTGAGCGTGTAACGCAGGATAGAATACGGCAGCGTTCAGGCGAATTGTTTAAAACAATAACAAATCTTCAGGAACGTGCAGTCAGAAAAGCCGTAAACCGCCGTAATGAACTTAAAGAATGTGCAGATAAAGATAAATTCAAGCTGTACGGCGATCTGATTACTGCAAATCAGTATGCTCTTAGCAAGGGCAACACAGTTTATGAAGTCCAAAATTATTATGAAGATAACTCACTTCTTAAAATACCTGCTGACCCGTCTCTGACGCCCGTTCAAAATGCTCAGAAGTATTATAAAGAATACAGAAAAAAGCAGACGGCAGAGTCAAAGCTTACTGATTTTATAAATCAGGCGCTTGCCGAGGCTGAGTATCTTGATTCTGTTTTATATGCGCTTTCACGTGCGGCAACTGACGGCGAGATCACAGCAATTAAAAACGAGCTTATCGAGACGGGTTTTATAAAAAGCCGTGCTCAGTCAAAGCAGAAAAATCAGAAAGAGCTTAAGCCGTTTCAGTATGAAAGTTCGGAAAGTTTTTTGATTACGGTCGGCAGAAATAATATTATGAATGACAAGCTGACCCTTAAAACCGCTTCAAACCGTGATCTGTGGTTTCATGTGAAAGATACCGCAGGATCGCATGTTATAGTAAAGTATGACGGCAGGGAATTTACGGATAAGGTTATCCGTGAGGCCGCACTGCTTGCTGCGTATAACAGCAAGGCACGTATGTCGTCAAATGTTGCCGTTGATTATACTGCTGTTAAAAACGTAAAAAAGCCAAACGGTGCAAAACCCGGTATGGTGATCTATGACGGATATAATACGGAATATGTGACACCTAATCAGACGGAACTTGAAAGGATAAAAAGAATTGTATAATGTAGCTGTTATTCTTGCCGCCGGAAACGGCACAAGAATGGGAATAGATAAAAGCAAACTGCTGCTTGATATAGGCGGAAAGACCGTTATCGAGAGAACGGTTGAGACTTTTGAAAATATGGCGGAAATTGATGAGATAATAGTTGTCTGCCGTGAATGTGATTTTGAAACGTTTTCCGAACTCCTGCCTGATGAGAATGTGTCATTTGTAATAGGCGGAGAAACAAGGCAGGAAAGCGTCAGAAACGCTGTTGAAACAATTGATGAATGCGACTATATCATCATACATGACGGCGCAAGGCCGCTGGTGCGTGAAGATACCGTGCTCAGAACACTTGATAAAGCTCAGTCGGATAAAGCTGCAGCTGTCGGCGTTTATGTAAAGGATACTATAAAACTCGTTGATGATGACCTCAATATTGCGGGCACACCTAACAGAAAGTATCTTGTTTCTATACAGACTCCGCAGATATTTGATTTTGAACTTTACAAACAGTCGCTTGAAAAGGCAATTCAGCAGGGAAAGGACTATACTGATGATTGTCAACTCGTTGAAAATTACGGAGCAAAAGTCAGCGTGGTTCTCGGTGAATACGATAATATAAAGATAACAACAAAAAGTGACATTCCGCTTGCGGAAAGTCTTTTAAACGCTCGTTCGGAGGGTACTTATGAGTAATTTGAGAATAGGTCACGGTTATGATGTTCATCGCTTCCAAAAAGGCAGAAAATGTATCATAGGCGGAGTAGATATTCCAAGCGAACTCGGTCTCCTTGGTCATTCAGATGCAGATGTGCTTCTTCACGCAGTTGCAGATGCGTTGCTCGGTGCTGCTGCGCTTGGCGATATCGGAAAACATTTCCCTGATACTTCTCCTGAATTTGAGGGTGCTGACAGTCTTGTGCTTTTAAGCAAAACGGTTGAATTGCTTGCAGAAAAAGGATACGTGGTTTCAAATATTGACTCAACGGTAATTGCTCAGGCTCCGAAACTTGCACCTTATATTGTTCAGATGCGTGAAAATATTGCAAGCGCTTGCAAAGTTGACGTTGATAGGGTATCGGTAAAGGCTACTACCGAAGAAAAACTCGGCTTTACAGGTAATATGCAGGGGATAAGCGCTCATGCTGTTTGTATTATAGAAGAATTAAAATAATAAATAATCATTGGTAAACGCCGCATATATTAATTTGCGGCGTATTTTTTTGTCCCTAAAATGGATTGTTTTTTTAAATCACATTTTTTATAATTAATTTTTGAAATATTTGTAAACACTATTGACAAATGGAAAAAACTTGCTAAAATAATAATTAGCACTCGGGAGTGAAGAGTGCTAATTATGGAAACAATATTTTACAGAGGTGAAATTTATTATGACAGTAAAACCGCTTGCAGACAAAGTTCTGCTTTCAGCATTAGAGGCTGAGGAGACAACCGCTTCGGGTCTTTTTATCGCCGCTTCGGCACAGGAGAAGCCTGAATTTATGAGCGTTGCCGCAGTTGGCCC
>URIN01000027.1 GCA_900547915.1 uncultured Clostridium sp.
ACACAAGGCTATTCGTCGGCAGCGTCAGATGTGTATAAGAGACAGCCTTTGATTTAACCATATTTTACCCCTTATTATTTTCAAACAGTGTCAAGATATTTTATCGGATATTATTGTGCCGTTCCAAATGTCAAAAATAAGCTCCTCTTTACAGTTTCCATAACTGAATTTAACTTCCATAATGTGCGGCTCAATAAATTCTGCACTTAAAACAGTATAATCTTCTTTTGAAAATGCATTTTTTAATGCTTGCAGCTGCTCACTGTTGTATTTTCCAACATTGTCAGATACAAAAAGCAGGCTGCCGAAAACTGAATTTATTTTAGAAAGCAGCTTTCTGTGGTTGAAATCCATTCTAATGTTTTCATCGCGCAACAGGAATACGTCGGGATCGTTCATCCATGCCCTGCCGTTAAGATGACGGCGGAAGATAGTGTTTGAAACGGCGTGGGGTGTGGAAACATCCTCACGGGTGGAGTGGCGGCGGTGGTGCCAGTTCAAAGAGATATCTGAACCGATACGGCAGTAATCTACTTTGCCGAAAGCAGGCATGAGCGGAACACCGCAGCCTAGAATAAGTTTTTCGCCGCAGCAATCACGCAGAAGATCCATAGCGTCACACATGATTTCTCCTCTTGATTTGTTGTGCATGGGAAGTACGCATGCGCCGTAAAGAAAATCAAGCTTTACCAGATCGTAACCCCACTCATTAAGAACAACATCAAAAACATGACGTATATAATCTTCAGCGCCTTTGTTGTAAATATCAAGTGAATAAAAGCCGCCCCAGTTGTGCCCCGTATTATATGGCTTACCTTTGGCGTCTTTAATAAACCAGTCAGGATGATTTTTAAACAACTGAGATGATCTCACAGCAGCAAAAGGAGCCAGCCACAGACCTGCTGTCATTCCTTTTGCGTGTATTCTGTCTGCAATGTCTTTCATCCCATCAGGAAATTTTTTCTTATCGGTTATAAGCCAATCGCCAACAGCTGCCTGATATCCGTCATCTATTTGGAAACAGTCTATTTCAGCGTCAATTTTTGAAAGATTTTCAAGGTCACGCTTTACAACGTCATTTGTTATTGAACCGTAATAGTTGTACCATGTGGTGTATCCAGTTCGCTTCTTATGTTCTCTGCAGGTTATTCCCATCTGCTTGAAATACTCGTCAAAAGCACTTTCGTATTTGTCTGAAATAAATGTAAAAGCCAATATTTCAGTATCATCAGAATAAGTTACACCCTCAAGGTCTTTCCCTATAAGGACGCAGTTTCTTACTGTGTCAAAGGTAACGGTTGTATAGCCGCTTCTTTCGCTTAAAGAGCCAAACAGATCTATCTGTTCACCGTTTCTTACATAGCCGTATGACCATCCGTAAAAAACTCCTCGGCAGCGGGGATATTTGTGGAAATTCAAATCGCCTGATTTGCTGAAACCTATTTTTTGAAGAGGTGTTCGCATTACTCCGAATTCTGTTAGGTTTGAAAGCTCACTCATCTGCTCATCGGGGCGATATTCTAAACTATCTGTCCAGCTTTGGTATCCGTTTACGTAAATTCTGTTGTCAGGGGTGAATGTGTAAGGGTATTTTACGGTAAAGGAATCAATACAAATACTTTGCTTAGGGCTGATAGAAATGAGCAGCTTGGCATCTGTTAATGATGCTTTAAGTGAAAAATGCTCTGTTTTCGCCCCGGTGGCAAGATGTTTAACACCGTTTACGCGGTATTCAATACGAAAAGACAGTTGTTTTATATCCATTGTTTTCCTCCAGGATAATGTTATTTTACAGTTATCTCCATATAATCGTTGCTTTCCGCTCCCCAGCTGTCAACAGCGTAAATTCTGTATACAGAGCCTGTTGATGCTTTGCTGTCTTCAAGAGTCAGAGTAACTGTTTTCTCCATATTATCAATTCCGTTATAAAAATCGCTGAAAAACAGCTTTTCTTCATTATTGCTGTTTACGATTTTATATGAATGAACAAAATCGTCATCACTGCCTGCGGGAAAAGTAAAAGTAACTTTTCCGTTGTCAATTTGAGCCGACCCGCCTGTCAGCGGTATTTCAGGAGCTTTGTTAGCCGCTTTTCGGCTTTCAAAGGAGTATTTTCCGTCATTATTATATGGCAAATCAAATTGCCAAAGCATATCAGCTTTTTCTTCTTTTCCTGATTGCCCGTCTGCAAAGTTAATACGGTGGATATTAATTTTTTCGTTGTCTATTTCCATTATGTATCCCATCGGTGTGTCTTCGGCGTTCGGCGGGATAGTTCCGTTTTCTTTGCCCTCTTCCATTTCCGTGTAAGAAAGGGACTGTGTGTTGATAACTGTGTAATCGCCCTGCCATATCGAACGTTCATCAAGCAGTGAATAGTGAACATGACCGCTGAAATTTATAACATTCGGGTATTTTGAAAGAACATCGTCAAGTGTTGTGTCTCCCCAGTCCTCACTTCCGTAACTTGTGTTTTCCGGTTGATTGTGGGTGATAACAAAAATCGGTTTTCCGTTTGAGTCCTCGCTAGCTTTTTTAAGCTCACTGTCAAGCCACTTTACTGTTTTTTTATAGCCCTTAGTCATGTTTCCGCTGTCCGGGGATGCTCCGATAAAGTGATATCCGTTAACTACGTAATGCGTCCAGGGGCTTTGACCTATTATTTCTTCAAAAGCCTTTTTGTGGTTAATTGCGGTAAATACGCTTTTGTTCCAGTAATCATGATTGCCCATTATAGTCTGCACAATGGGTTTATCGTTGCCAAATACGCTGTCAAATACATCCATATATGTTTGATAAGCAAAGCGTGTTCCTAAATCTCCGATATCACCTGCAAATACTATCATATCAACGTTATTGTTTTTGATAACAGTCAGTGCTTTTTCAAGGTTTTTTACGTAGATATCAGATTCTTTTAACTGCTCTTCAGTAGGCGGCAGTTGGGTATCGGATATTACGGCAACTTTAAATACTTCGTTTTCTGTTGTGAATTGCTGAATTTGGGTTTTGTTCATTTCTTTTTTGCTCCCTGAGCATCCCACAAGCGTTACTGCAATGCATAATGCCAGCAGCAGGCTGAATGACGCTTTTAGTATTTTTTTCATATTAGTTTCATTCTCCGTATAAATGTCACTTATTCATTTGTGTTGTTTCTGTTATCAACTGCGTTTTTCATTGCTGAAAACAGGCTGTATTCATTACTCATGGGGAAGTCAAATTCTCCGCACCAAATCATTGTGCCGGCAAATCCCATATCATATGCGTAAGCTGTTTTAGCGTAGATCATATCATAGCCGTTAAAATAATACTCTCTTGCATCTTTGATACCGATATTTTGGGATTTTGAATTGATTTCAAAGTCTGAATAACCTGCCTGCATAAAATCGCCCTTGTCCCTGGTGTTGCCGTAAAACGGTACGCCCAAAAGGAGCTGATCTTTTCTGAAGCCTTTTTTGATAAAATATTCTGCGCTGAAATAATGACAGGTATAAAACTCGCTGTGATTATCGCGGGAATTTTTTGCCCAGTCATATGCCATTATGTTGACAAGGTCTAGACTTTCTTTTGCTTCGTCAGTCAGCATAACTCCCCAAGGGCCAAGTGCAGAGGATAAGAGCAGACCGTTTTCATGGAGTTCTTTTCCAAGACCAGTAAGCATTTTGCTGTATGCGCTCCATATATGGGGCAGACGGGGATACTCCCAGTCAAAATCTATTCCGCAGAAACCAAACTCTTTGCATAGCTCTACAAGATTGGATTGAAGAGTATCAAGATTGTGGTTGATTGCATAAACAGAATCGTTGTTGGCGTGTTTTCCGTTTTCTTTTTTAGGGTTTGCAATACAGCACCAAATGCGAACCGGTCTGTTACCGATTATTTTTTTGAGTGCTTCTGTTTCTTTTTTCAGCATGCTGCTGTCATATTCAAGAGAGCCGTCTTTCGTAAAGCCTACGGCTCCGATTATAATTGCGTCAGTAATAACGTCAAAGTATTGGGAAAAATCGCTGTCGTTAACTCTTTCCTGAAAATATGTGCTGCCTTCGCCGATGGGAAAATAGGAATTGACAATAAAATTATTATCTTGCCTGTTTTCAGCACAAAATGCCTTTATTTCTGATATTTTTACTTCTTTTGAGTTTTCAGACGAGTCAATTTTCAGTATTAGGCGGGAAATATCAGCATTATCGAAAGAGCAGTACAAGTAATTATCAATAACATCGCCGCCAAAAAGCAGTGTTCTTTCGCCTGCTTCATTTTCTCCGTAAAGGGAGAAGCCTGTGCAATTACTGCCTTTCTCCCTTATGGTTACTGTGTTTACCGTACTTGTTTTATCAGCTTGGAGAACAATTTCTTCACCGCATTTGATTTTGAATATACCGCTGTTTTCTGCACAGGTCAGTGTTATCTCTTTCATATTATTCAAAGCGGAATTAGCCTCCAATTGCTTTGTTGTGTTTTCACCTGAGCAAGCGCTCATACTGAATAGCATACAAAGTGCAAGAACAGTACTTGTTGCGCGCAAAAGAATCTTTTTCATAGTTATTTCCCTCTGCAAACAAATATTGAATTGAGATATTATTTGCCTGTTGAAGCTGCCTCTGCAGCCATAGCGTTAAGTTCTTCAATCTCTCGCTTTTGTTTTTCTTCACGGAATGCTTTAAGCTTACCCGCTTGAGCCTTTTCGTCAAACTTATAAAAGAACATTGGTATTGACTGAAGCAGCAGACCGATAGCACCGAAGGCAGTGAGCATGAAGAATATTACGTTAAGCAGGGTTGTATAATTCACTCCGCCGTAAACGGCTGCCTGAGTGGTGCTTTCGATAAGCGGACGAGTCAAGTTGTCAGTAATCTTGGTCATAGTGTCCGCATTGTAACCGAACTTGTCAACGATATCAAGCATAAGAACGTTGAATATGGCTACTGCAATCTTGTTTACAAGGCTTCTGAAAGAAAATACAGTGCCCTCAAGTCTTTTTCCTGTACGCATCTCTATATCATCAACAACATCGGAGAACATTGCTACAAGAAGAACGGTCATAACGCCTACAGGGAAGTTGGTAAAGAAACGCATGATTGTATATGTAACAGCTCCGGCAACAGTGTTGTAGGGAATGATCCATACACCGATAACAAAGCACAGAATATCTGCAATGATACCAAATACGGATACTCCTATCCAAAGTGTTTTCTTATCCATCTTTTTAAGGAATACAGGTACCAATGCCATAGAAAGCATATAAGAAAGACCGCTTCCTATCTGGAGCAGGGGAATAAGAAGTCCCTCGCTTGTTAGCTGAATTGAAATGCCGAAGGTGTTTTGTATCCAGGCACACAAATCATCAATAGGGATAACGCCTGCGCAGTTCCATTTAGCAAAGTAAGGCAAAAACATTGCTCCCATATTAACTATTGCTGAGAAAAATGCTGCTATTGTAAGACAAACGAATTTCTTGTCTTTGAATACAATTTTGAGTCCGTCAATATACTTTTCTTTTTTAGGGGGAATATATACTTTTTCTTTGAATCCGAAAGCGGAGAAGAACATGGGAATTCCGCCGAGCGCGGCAAAAATAAGCGCCGCTCCGAAGTATCCTGCTTTTTGGTTTTCTCTTCCCCACAGACCGGCAACGGTGAAAAACAGAAGGGACGGAAGAACTGAACCCAGAGAGCCAATGATATTGCTGAAAGAAATTGCCTTAACTCTTTTTTTATCCTCCGGGAAAACAAGAGGCGTCAGACCCTGATAAGGAATATCAAGGGCGGTATAAACAGTATAATAAAGAAGATAAGCTATAATAGCGTATATAAAATTACCGTTTTGGCTGAAATTGACAGGAGCAAAAAGCAAAGCGGTAACAATAATAACCGGAAATGACATCCAAAATATGTATGGTCTGCATTTGCCCATTTTTGTGTGAGTTTTGTCTACTATCATTCCCATCATGGGGTCGTTGATAGCATCCCAAACCTTAGTTGCAGAAAGCACAATTCCTGTCATTGCCAAAGACAGTCCCAAAACGTCAGTCAGATACAGATTAAGAGCCGTGCTCATAATACCGTAAATCGTGCTCATTCCGAAAGGAAGTAAGGAGAATGCCATTATTTCCCTAGCGGTTTTGTTTTTGAATACATTTTTCATATGAGTTCCTCCGTTTTCTTGAAAAATCCGTATTTATTCACCAATGTATGAAAACCGGCCGTTATTCCCCCCATATAGTCATTAGAGACTATGAATTTGGGAATAGCGTAATCAGGCAGTTCTTTTACCGCCTCATTGAAAATTTTTTGAAGCCGTTTAGGCTTTTCAACCTGATAAAACACCACAATTTCGGGATTAATGCATATTATTACATTTCTTATGATTCTTCCCAAATGTGCTGTTTCCATAATGTCTTTCCTGTTAAGGCCCATATAACCTACTTCACCGGCAAATCCGGAACTTCCCTCCAATACATGGCCGTTAGCCATTTCGCCTACGCCTATACCGTTATGGCTGAATTGTGCAGTTACAATATTTGAGGAGTTGTTTCTTATTCTGCTTTCCCCCAAAACAGTGAGGTTCATTTCATTTTGGACGATAACATTTATTGAGTATTTGTTTTCTATATCCTTTTTTATGTTTCTGCCCGTAAAAGACGGGTTGTAGTACCAGTCTATAATTATTCCGTCCTTAACAACGCAGGGCATGGCAAGGCAAACAGTTCCGAGAGGGTATTTTTCATTAGCGTAAGAAATGATTTTATAAACGGCGTTCATAAAATCAGGCATTTCAAACGGAAGCTCTTTTGTGTAAATTCTTTCATAATTGAAATTGTAAAGCGTTGATAACAGCTTTCCGTTATCAACTATAACTACAAGAAAATGCTGGTAATCAGGACATATTGTATATTTCATTGCTTTGCGTCCGCCTGTTGAATCTGCTTCGCCAGCTTCGCAAATCATCCCGTACTCCATAGCCTGCTGAACGCATTTTTTTACTGTAGTCAGTCCTCCGGAATTATGTTCTGCAAGCTGTGCAAGACTTGAATCACCATCACGCCTGAGTGTTTCCAGCACATCGGAAAGGTTCTTGTTTCTTATTTGAGTAAGTGTGTTTTGTTCAGACAATTACATTCCTCCGCCATTAATCTTTTAACACGGGGTGTCAAAAGTTATTATATAATTCCTGAACAGCTTTGTCAATCGGTGTGAGTATTTTTCATTTCAAAAGCTGTCGTTGCTGAAATTATGAGGATTTATCCATGCGTTTTGTCTGTTTTATAACGTCTTATAACAGCATTAAATTGCAGAAATATATTGTGAAAATATGCCGGTTTTATTTTGCTGTCATAAGTTTTATCGGTTGACATTGCGAATTTATTATGTTATTTTCACTGTGAAAGGCACTTTTAAAAACTAAAAGTCGCTTCTTGTTTGTACACAAGAAGAAAGGGGAGAGCAATTTGAAAAAAATAATTTGTATTATTTGTATTTTTAGCTTGCTGGCTGTGCCGATAGGATGCAGTGCAAAAACAGAAAACCGTGATAATCTAGGCAGTAATTTTACTCCTTATAACGAAGAGGCTTTTTTGGAGGAATTATCAGTTGGAGGAGAAAACAGAGTTTGTCTGGCAGAAAACGGAAAGATTTTGTTTGACTGCATTGTTTATCCCGATGAGTTATTTAAAAACAGTGACAACAGATATATTATTGAACTCGAGAGTGCAGTAGAATTTTTCGCGGATACTCTGAGTACTATGACCGGAGGCAGCATTAAAACTGTTTCTAAGTCAAATTATGAGGGCGGCAATGCAGTAGTTCTTGCGCTTGATGAAAATATTGAAGCTGACAACGGCGGTTATGCATTAAGTATAACTAATGAAAGTATAGAAATTAAAGCAAAAGATTACAGCGGCCTTAGCGGCGGAATTTATGCGTTTCTGGAGGATAAACTGGGGTGCATGTATGTTTCCGACAGCTATGATTATATACCGAAAGCAAAAACAATTTGGCTTGACGCGTGTGAGATAAATCATACCCCGTCAATAGAATGGAGATACGTTTACGCATACGAACCTGAATTGCGTACAAACGAAGACGGAACAAAGGACTACAGCGGATGGAACAGTAAACTCAGACTCAACGGTGCGGGGTCAAATGATTGGTACGCCTGGGTTCATACGTCATTTACGTATGTTCCTCCCGAAGAGTATTTTGATGAACATCCTGAATATTACAGCCTCTATATGGGCAGACGTACATACAAACAGGGGCCTGTTTCTGGTCAGCTGTGCTGGACTAATGAGGATGTATACAAAATAATTTCCGAAAAGGTTTTGCAGGAAATGAGAGATAACCCGGATGTTCATATTTGGGATGTGAGCCAGATGGATACGTGGGAGAACAGAGGTACAGGCTGTAAATGTGATAAGTGCAAAGCGATAGATGAGAAAGAGGGCACACCAATGGGTTCCTTGCTTACATTTATCAACAGACTTGCTGACGATGTAGCAAAAGAATTTCCCGATAATTATATTTCAACCCTCGCTTATAACTATACTGAGGATCCGCCAAAAAATATAAAACCCAGAGATAATGTTATCATAAAACTTTGTCTGATGCCCGGTGACTGTGCGTCCGGTTACGCAAATCCAGTTGGTAAGAATGCTGAAAAAGCTAATGAATTAGTTGCTTCATGGGGCAAGGTTGCCAGTCATATTGTTATTTGGGATTACAATATCGATTTCCATAATTATCTAATGCCGTTTCCTATTTTAGATACAGTTAAAGAGAATAATGATTTTTATTTGGATAATAATGTCTACGGCATATTTCACCAGATGAGTGCCGATAAAGGCGGGGATTTCGCAGAGCTTAACAGCTATGTCTTTGCCAGACTTATGTGGGACAGAAATACAGACGTTCAGGAAATTTTCAATAAATACCTTACTGTATATTATGGTGAAGCAGCCCCGTATATTGCTGAATACTATTCAAATCTGCAAAGTAATGTTGAGCAATCCGGTCAAGGGTTGTATATATATGCAAAGCCGTGGCAATACATAACTTCATATTTATCTCCTGCCAATATTGATGAATATCTTGCTTCATTTGAAAAAGCTCAGGAAGCGGTCAGCGGAAATGAAGAGCTTTTGGCAAGAGTAGAAAAGGCAAAGGCCAGTGTGCTTTTTGCAAAATCAGATCAGTTTTCAACCGATTTTGAAGGCAGAGAAAAAGCACTCAATGAGTTTATTGAGATTTGTGAGAAAAACGATATAACGTCTTTAATTGAGGGCGAGCAAAACGGCGATGAAATTCAGGTATTCCGCGATAAGGTGGAAAACCAGATAAAAGCATTTCCTTTCATAATTGCGGGAGTTGTATTATTGCTTGCCGCTTTAATAGTTTTGGTATCGTTAACCGTAAGGCATAAGAAAAGATACGGTTCTGTCTTGCTTTGGAAAAAACGCTGAACAGTAAAATTAGGCTTGATTTAATCAGCGTTTATTAATATTCTGCATCGGATATTAGCAAAAACATTTGAAAACACAATCGTGCTGTTTTATTAAAATTAAGGGTGTGCAGTGATTTTAAAATCACTGCACACCCTTTTTGCCGCTATCTTTTAATTAACTGTTTTTTCTTTCTAATATTTCATTAACAAACCCTAAGTTGTCTTCAAGAGGTAAAGCAATTCTAAAACAATTAATTAATTCTATAATGACATAATATTTATGTTTTGATAGATACATTGGGCTTTCCAAATCTGCAACACCTTTCTTATCACTGTAAATATAAATGCCTGTCTCTTATACACATCTGACGCTGCCGACGAATAGCCT
>URIN01000028.1 GCA_900547915.1 uncultured Clostridium sp.
GAGATAGGAGTCCGTCTCGTGGGCTCGGAGATGTGTATAAGAGACAGCCTTATGAGCGAAAAAGATCTTAATAATGAATTGGACGAAAACTTAAACAAAGAAAACCAGGATTATCCCGCTACTGAAAAACTTGATAATGAGGAAAAGGATAAATCCAATAATCAAACTACCGCTGACAATAGCGCTGAAACTGCTTCACTCGAAGATGATGAAGTAGATCTCAAATCACACCCTGTTGAGTATGAGAAAAACGATAACTGGAAGTTTGATGCAAGTGCTCCTGCTGCTGAAAACAGCGTGCTCAATGGTGTTGACGGCGTTGAGTTCGAATTTGACAGCACTGAGCAGAACAAACCTCAGACACCGGACGGAGAAGTTGTTACTGAGATAAAATCCCAGAATATCGTTGTAAAGAAAGAGCAGTTGTCTGTGATACTGTCATCAATTCTTGCGGTTATCATTATAGCTGTGCTTGTGCTTCTCGGCGTTCGTTATTACACTGTGCCTAACAGCAATGAAAAAATGAACCCAGGAAATGTGGCAATGACTGTTGGAGATATCGATGTCTCAGTGGGCTTGTATAACTATTACTATGACAGTATTGTGTATGAATATACTTACTACGCAAATTATGGTTATTATGACCTTGATTCTTCAACTGATTTCTCAAAACAGTATACTACTGATGAGGACGGAAACAAAGTCTCTTGGCTTGATATGTTTACTGAGACCACCACTAAGAGAATTAAACTTAATACAATGTATTATGAAAAAGGCCTTGAAGCTGGAATAACTCTTACGGATGAACAAAAAGAAGAGATAGAATCACAGCTCGATATGGTAAAAGAAAGTGCTTCTTCGGCAGGCATGAGCGCTAACGAGTATGCAGAAGAAACATTCGGTGCTCACTGCGGCCTTGAAACACTGCGCAAGTATATGGAGCAGTATTATATTGCCGGCACCTATTATAATCAGTACTGCATCACCGAAAGACCTACAGATGAAGAAATAGACACATATTTTACAGAGCATGAGGACGATTATAAATCCTGTTCTTACGCGCTTATCGAGTTGAATTACGATTCTACAGATGAAACCACAAAGCAGAAGAGTATCGATACGGCAAAACAGTACATGTCCCAAATTACTGATGTAGATTCTATGCGTGCTCTCGTTCCGGAGGCTTGTGCTGATCTTATTGACCGCTTTATTTCCGCAGGATATTTTGATACTGAGGAAGAGGCAATTACCGCTCTGAGCGAATCAATAGAAGCAACATCGGCAAGAACTGATATCAAGAGTTCTTTCGGAGACGATATTGCAGACTGGATGTTCAGTGAGGATAATGCAGTCGGAAGCACTAACTATTATGTAAATGAAGATGTGGGTGTAATCGATGTAATCCTTAAAACCAGTCAGCCGTTCCTTGAGGAAGGCAACAATGTTTATTCCGTACGCCATATTCTTGTAATGCCTGAGTCTGAAGACGGCAGCACAGATTCAACCGGTCAGACTGAATATACAGATGAACAGTGGGCAGCTGCTTATGATAAAGCACAGCAGATACTTGCAGAATATAACAAAGGCGATAAAACAGAGCTTTCATTTGCTCTTCTTGCAGAGAAATACAGCGATGATACAGAGTCTACTTCGGCAGGTTCAAGCGGACTTTACGGCGGTGCTTATGAGAATATTACTCCCGGTTCGTCAACAGAGAATTTTGAAAATTGGGCGCTCGATTCTACTCGTAAATACGGAGATGTCGATATTGTTAAGACGGAATTCGGCTATCATATAATGTTCTTTATTTCTTACGTACCGAATTATATGTATACTGCCCAGCAGGATTGTCTCAACGAAAAAACTCTTAAACTTCTCGATTCAACTAAGCTTGAAACCGGTCTGGGTATGAAAAATGTAAATTATGCGTCACCTGACAGTGCTTATGTCGCAAAGCAGAGCTCATCGCAGTAATAAAATTTTTCTTGTAATATTGTGCAAATTAGTGTAAAATGATATACAAACAAATTCATTTTTAGGTAAGGATGAAGAAAATGGCTAAAAAAGACTTAAATGAGGATATTCTGAGCGGAGGTTCAATATCCGGTTCGGAAAAAAAGAAAAAGAGCGCTTCCAAAGCGGCTATGCTTGAAAAGAAAGCAAAGAAAACCGCTGATAAAAGAGCTAAACTTGAA
The DNA here is from genome assembly GCA_900547915.1 of uncultured Clostridium sp. Lineage (GTDB taxonomy): Bacteria > Bacillota > Clostridia > Oscillospirales > Acutalibacteraceae > Eubacterium_R. Next base: position 2,196 of record URIN01000028.1, read on the forward strand.
AAAGAGATAAAAGATCTCAGGGAAAAGCGCGATTCCGAAACGGATGAAAAAGCAAAAGCAGCGCTCAGCAAAAAAATAGATGCCGCAAAAAATAAGATTGATGCTCTGAACGGCAAAAAAAGCGGTGTCTCAAATAATCAGTTAAGAGTTATCAAAAGTGTTATAGCAGTTGTTATCGTTATTGCTTTGCTTGTTGCTTATGTAGCCACAGGCACAGTCCGCAAAGGCTTTATCCATTCAACACTTCAGTGGACTACCGGTATTACTGCCGCAACGATAGAGGACCAAGAGGGAGAAAAAATCAATATCCCTGTTTCCACATTCAACTTCTATTTTGCAAATGCTTATAATCAGCTTATGTCCACTCAGCAGACTTATGAGCAGTATGGCATAAGCCTTGAGGACAATAATTTGGATGTTGATTTTGACATCCCGCTTTCAGACCAGACCACCACTAATGAAGATGGCGAGGTCGTTACATGGCTTGAATATCTTTATGAGCAGGTGCTTGATAGTATCAAGACTACTTATATGTATTATAATGAGGCTGTTAAGGCTAACGGCGGCGAAGAACCTGAAATTACCGATGAGCAGAAATCTGAACTTGAGGATACACTCAGCCAGTATAAGGAAACAGCAGAAAGCTATGGTTACACTCTTTCCGGATATCTTGTTCAGGCAATGGGTAAGGGTGTAAATGAAACCGTATTCCGCCGTGAATCAAAAATTTCCTATATCGCTCAGAACTATCAGTCCGAAATGAGCGACACTATAACTGAAAAAGAGTACACAGACTCAGATCTTCAGACATACCTTGATTCAAATATTGATGATTTTGAAGCTGTAAGCATCAGAATTTTCGAAGCTGGCAGCGAGGATGACGCTATTGCTTTCAAGAATGCTCTCAGAAGTGACGGATCAAATTTCACTGATTTGTGCGTTAAGTACAGTGAAGATACTCCTTATAACAGCGAATATTATGCTCAGGATGAAGCTTCAACAAAGCTTTATGCAACAAGGTCTATTCTTCAGAATGCAGGTTATGCTATAGCAACAGCTGATCACAACCACGAAGACGGTTCAGAGCACAGTGATGATGAAACTCTTGAATATCCCGGACTTGACTGGCTCTTCAGTTCAGACCGTAAGGCAGGCGATATCTACCAGTATTCAACATCTGTTGTTTATGTTCTTGAACCTGCAGCAGTACCTGAAGCTTCAAGCGTAAATGTTCGTCATATTCTTATCGCTCCTGAAACGGATGATGATTCAACAGACAAGACAAGCGCAACCGCAGAACAGTGGGCAACAGCTCTTGCAGCAGCTCAGAACATCGTAAACGAGTTCAATTCCGGTGACAAGAGTGAGGATAGCTTCGCTCAGCTTGCTACTGAAAATACAACAGATACAGGCTCAGCATCAAACGGCGGCCTTTATGAGAACGTTGTTCCCGGCCAGATGGTAGATGCTTTTGAGACTTGGGCACTTGATCCTGACCGCAAGACCGGTGATGTTGATATAGTACAGACCAATTACGGTTATCATATTATGTACTTTGTAGGCGATACAGGTACTCCAATCTGGAAAATAAATGCTGAATCGGCGATCTCTTCCGAAGATGCAAATTCAGCTGCGGATGAGCTTGATGAAGCTTACACAATTAATATGAATTGGTACGGCAAATTCTATGTTGAAAAGGATACTGACATAGATTCATAATTAATTAAATTCAGGGGGCTGCTTTGCGGTCCCCTTTGCCTGCATTATAATATTGCAGCAAAAAAGGAGGGCAGCCGTATGGGCTCGAATGATATTGAAGTCTTAAAGGAGCAGATCTCGCGCCTTATGGCGGCTCTTGAAGACGTTAACTTTGAATGTCAGCGCCTTGAAATTATTAATTCAAATCTCGATTTTCAATTAAAAGAGGCAAACAGGGAATTGAATCAGAATATTGCCGTTTTACAGGCACTTGAAGAGGAAAACGAATCCCTGAAAATGCGTCTGCGTGAATCGGAGGAAAAGTAATTTATGGAATATAAACTGAATTCATCGCAGCTTCGTGAGTATGCCCCTATTCTTAAGGCAGGGGACAGAGTTGTTCTATCAGGAGTTGTATATACCGCAAGAGATGCCGCTCATAAAAGAATAGTCGCAGCTCTCGAAAAAGGAGAAAAACTTCCGTTTGATTTAAAGGATGCCGCTGTATATTATGCCGGCCCAACACCTGCACCGGAGGGACTTGCTGTCGGTGCGTGCGGCCCAACCACTTCAGGCAGAATGGATGTTTTCGCGCCGCTTCTTCTTGATAACGGTCTTGCCGCTATGATTGGTAAGGGCGAAAGAAATAAGGAAGTCTGTGATTCAATTGAAAAGAATAAAGCCGTTTATCTCTGCGCTATAGGCGGCGCAGGTGCGCTTGCTTCAAAATGTATAAAGGAGTGTGAGGTCATTGCTTATGATGATCTGGGGTGTGAATCCGTAAAACGCCTCCTTTTCAAGGATTTTCCTCTTACTGTAGCCATTGATTGCAGCGGCGGAAATGTTTTCGAACATTGACAAAATTCGACTTTTATATAAAATCAATAAAAAGCACCTTTTAAACTTTCTATTGTTATAGATATTTACTATTGCATTTGAGTTTAAAAGGTGTTATTATAATTATCCAAGTTAGCACTTGCTAACCATATATAGGGTGTTCAGCACTCATAACCACTAAATATTCGGCTTTTGCCGCAAATTTTAAATCATTCAGGAGGTTAAAATGACTGATTTTAAACAGTGGAACGGATTTGAAGGCCGCATCTGGAAAGAAGAGGTCAATGTCCGTGATTTCATTCAGAAAAACTATGAGCCTTATGACGGCGATGAGTCTTTCTTAGCCGGTCCTACAGAAGCAACCGACAAACTCTGGGGTATACTTCAGAAACTTCAGAAGGAAGAGCGTGCAAAGAACGGCGTTCTTGATATGGAAACAGAGGTTGTTTCATCACTTACTTCTTACGGCCCCGGTTATATAAGCGAGGAAACAAAGGATCTTGAGCAGATCGTTGGTTTGCAGACAGATAAGCCCCTTAAAAGAGCATTTATGCCTTTCGGCGGCATAAAGATGGCAGAGCAGTCTTGCGAAACTTACGGTTACAAACCTAATCCGGAACTTCACAAAATATTCACTGAGTACAGCAGAACACATAACCAGGCTGTTTTTGATGCTTATACTCCGGAAATGAAAAAAGCTCGTCACAATAAGATCATTACCGGTCTTCCGGATACATACGGCAGAGGCAGAATCGTAGGTGACTACCGCCGTGTTGCTCTTTACGGAATTGATTTCCTTATCGAGGAGAAGGAAAAGGATTTCGCAAACTGCGGCGATGGTACTATGACTGATGACGTTATCCGCCTTCGTGAAGAGATCAGAATGCAGATAAACGCATTAAAAGGCATGAAAGAAATGGCTAAGATTTATGGCTATGATATTTCTCAGCCTGCTTCAAACGCGAAAGAAGCTGCTCAGTGGCTCTATTTCGGTTATCTTGCCGCTATCAAAACTCAGAACGGCGCTGCAATGAGTGTCGGCAGAATTTCAACCTTCCTTGATATATATTTCCAGCGTGATCTTAAAAACGGCGTTCTTACCGAGAGTGAGGCGCAGGAGATCATTGACCATATGACAATGAAATTCCGTATGGTTAAATTCGCTCGTATCCCTTCATACAACCAGCTCTTCAGCGGTGACCCGGTATGGGCAACTCTTGAAGTAGGCGGTATCGGAATGGACGGCAGATCAATGGTAACAAAGACCGACTACCGTTTCCTTCATACTCTTGAGAACATGGGTCCATCACCTGAACCCAACCTTACAGTGCTTTATTCAAGCGCTCTTCCCGAGCAGTTTAAGAAGTATGCTGCCGAGATCTCTATCAGAACAAGTTCTATCCAGTATGAAAACGATGATGTCATGAAACCTGTATGGGGCGATGATTATTCTATCTGCTGCTGCGTATCTGCAACACAGACCGGTAAAGAAATGCAGTTCTTCGGCGCTCGCGCAAACCTTGCTAAGTGCCTGCTTTATGCAATAAACGGCGGTGTTGATGTTAAAACACGTGACCAGGTTGCACCTGCTTACGCTCCTATCACAAGCGAGTATCTTGATTATGATGAAGTAGTTAAAAAGTATCTTGTTATGATGGATTGGCTTGCAGGCCTTTATGTAAATACTCTTAATCTTATCCAGTATATGCACGACAAGTATTATTATGAGGCTGCTGAAATGGCTCTCATTGATACTGATGTTCGCCGCACATTCGCAACAGGTATCGCAGGTTTCTCTCATGTTGTTGACTCCCTCAGCGCTATCAAATACGCTAAGGTAAAGACCGTAAGAGATGAAACAGGTATCGTTGTTGATTATGAGACAGAGGGCGATTTCCCGAGATACGGCAACGATGATGACCGTGCAGATGAAATTGCTGTATGGCTTCTCAAGACATTCCTTGAGATGATTAAGCGCCGTCATACTTATCGTAATTCAGAGCCTACAACATCTATTCTTACTATTACTTCAAACGTTGTATACGGCAAGGCAACAGGCAGTATGCCTGACGGCAGACCTGCCGGAGCTCCGCTTTCACCCGGTGCAAACCCAAGCTACGGAGCAGAGCAGAATGGTCTTCTTGCTTCGCTCAACTCTGTAGCTAAGCTTCCGTATCATTGGGCGCTTGACGGTATTTCAAATACACAGACAATCAATCCTGATGCTCTTGGTCATAATGAAGAAGAGCAGTCAAACAACCTTGTTCAGGTTATGGACGGTTACTTTGACCAGGGTGCGCATCATCTTAATGTAAACGTATTCGGCAAGGAAAAACTCCTTGACGCAATGGAGCATCCCGAGAAAGAAGAGTATGCAAACTTCACAATCCGCGTTTCGGGATATGCTGTTAAGTTTATAGATCTTACTCGCGAACAGCAGCTTGATGTTATTTCTCGTACCTGCCATGACAGAATGTAATAACAGTATCACAGGCAGGGTGCATTCTATTGAAACATTCGGCTCGGTGGACGGTCCCGGAGTACGCTTTGTAGCGTTTCTCCAGGGTTGCGCCATGCGTTGCCGCTATTGCCATAATCCGGAAACATGGGCCATGGGCGGTGAAGAGTGGACTGCTTCACAGCTTTTTGAAAAAGCATGGAAATACCATAATTACTGGGGAAAAAATCTTCAGTCAGGAGGTATTACAATAAGCGGTGGTGAGCCTTTACTTCAGTTAGATTTTGTGACTGAGGTATTCAGACTTGCCAAAGAACGCGGCGTTCATACTGCGGTAGATACCGCAGGTCAGCCGTTTTCTCTTAGTGAGCCGTTTATTTCAAAGTTCAATAAGCTGCTTGAAGTGACCGATCTTTTCATTCTCGATTTAAAAGAAATAGACCCTCAAAAACATATTTCTTTAACAGGGCATACAAATAAGAATATTCTTGAAATGGCAAAGTATCTTTCCGATAACGGCAAGGATATGTGGATACGTCATGTACTTGTTCCCGATCTTACGGACGATGAGACAGGACTTAAGGAAATGTCCGGTTTCATCAAGTCCTTAAAAACGGTAAAAAGGGTAGAGGTGCTTCCTTATCATACTCTTGGTCTGTTTAAATGGGAAAAGCTCGGTATAGATTATTCCCTTAAAGATGCCCGTATCCCCACTCAGCAGGAAGTGCAGAAAGCGCAGGAACTGCTTTGTGTAGCGGATTACGAGATAAAATAGTAAATATTTCTTTAATCCAGCAAAAAGGCTCGGTCTTATGTCGGGCCTTTTTTTAAATTAATACGGTGATTTTATGAAACTTCATAATTCAGGCGAGGATTATCTCGAAGCTATTCTCATAATAAAAAATAAAAAAGGTTATGTTCGATCAATTGATGTAGCCGGCTTTATGAATTACTCAAAACCTAGCGTAAGCCACGCTGTTTCTATTTTAAGAGATGGTGGCTTTGTTGACGTAGATGATAGCGGATGCCTAAATCTTACACAAACGGGCAAAGAGATAGCCGAAAAAATATATGAGCGTCACATTTTCTTTAAGGAAAAGCTTATGAAAGCCGGCGTTGATGAAAAGACGGCGGAGGAAGAGGCTTGCAGGATAGAGCATGATATTAGTGAAGACTCTTTTAATAAAATAAAGCAATATTTTCCTTCTGAGAGTAATGTCTGAAATAAAAATGCCCGTGCATTTTGCACGGGCATTTATTTACATAATGATGCACTTGTAGTATAATTTGTGATTGGAGATGATTATTATGGTTATAAGACGAGCTCAGGAAAAGGATATTCCCCAGCTTGATAAATTGCTGTTTCAGGTGAATAAAGTTCATTCTGACGGCCGCCCTGACCTTTTTAAGGCAGGTGCAAAGAAGTATTCTGATGACGAACTCAAAAAAATACTTGGTGATGATAATACACCCGTTTTTGCAGCTGATGACGGCAGCGGAAATATTCTCGGTTATGCGTTTTGTATTTTTGAATTTGCTCACTCAGGAGCTATGCGTGATGTAAAAACACTTTATATAGACGATTTATGCGTAGATGAGAATTGCAGGGGACAGAAGATAGGCACAAAACTCTATGAATACGTGCTTGATTTTGCTAAAAAGTCGGGTTGTTACAACGTAACTCTCAATGTCTGGGCACTTAATGAAAATGCAAGAAAGTTTTATGAGAAATGCGGACTTTCTGTGCTTAAGATAGGTATGGAAAAAATATTATAATAACTGTTTAAAAGCGGTGTAAAGCTTGATGCTTTACACCGCTTTTGTCTTATTCAGTGTGCTTTTTTATGTCGTTTAGTACTTTCTTTTCTATTCTTGAAACATAACTTCTGCTTATATTGAGCCGTTGTGCCACTTCCCTTTGAGCAAGAGGCTTTTTGTTATCAAGACCGTAACGCAGTATAATTATCTCTTTTTCACGCTCGTCATCCATGTTTTTTATGTATTCTGACACCTTTTCCCACAACATCTTTTTTTCAAGGTCTTCAGCAATATCTCTGCTGTCGCTTATAGTGTCCTGAAGTTTCAGCGGGTTGCCGTCCCTGTCGCTTTCAAGAGAATCGTCCAGATGCACGTCATTTGAAGTCTTTTTCATATTCCTGAAATGCATCAGTATCTCATTTTCTATGCAGCGGCTGGCGTATGTTGCAAGGTGAATACTTTTATCGGGATTAAAGCTGTCAATGGCTTTTATAAGTCCTATTGTACCTATTGAAATAAGGTCATCCGTGTCATTAGTTTTTGAATAGTATTTTTTTACTATGTGGCTCACAAGTCTCAGATTACGCTCAATGAGCAATGCCCGCGCGTCCTTGTCACCGTTTTTCAGCCTTTCAAGTGCCTCTTTTTCCTCTTTGCGCGTCAAAGGCTTCGGAAAGCTTGATGCATTGTTGATGTGCAGTATGAAGTATAAAAAATTTGCACTCAAAAAAGAAATTATAGCCGAAATCATTTTCATCACCCTGTAATTTATATGCGCAAATTATTTTCAAATTCAATAATGTTTATAAATAC
>URIN01000029.1 GCA_900547915.1 uncultured Clostridium sp.
AAATAGAACTCCGCCTGCGGCGGGAAAGGAAATGTTTTAAATGACTGTATATAAGGCTTTCAGAAATTTCTATATTTTTCTTATTTCGGCGGCAATAGCGCTCGGCGCTGTCGGCGGCGGCTACCTTGCTTATGAGCTTTGCTATCCGAACAGCGGTGAATCCGTTTATGCCCTTTCAAAATACGGCTCAACAGGCAGTGAGGTAAAAACGCTTCAGCAAAAGCTTAAAGACCTTGGTTTCTATAACGGAAATGTGGACGGTATTTTCGGTACCCAAACTCAAACGGCAGTGCGCAATTTTCAGCGCAGTGTCGGCATAACGGTTGACGGCATCGCAGGCCCCACAACTCTGCTTTACCTCGGGCTTGATACTGGCACAAGCAGTCCGTCCACACAATATTCAAGTTCCGATGTTCAGCTGCTTGCCAAGGTCATTTCTGCAGAGGCAAGGGGAGAAAGCTATGAGGGTCAGGTGGCGGTCGGCGCTGTTGTTCTCAACAGAGTGGCACACCCCTCTTTTCCGGATAGCATCAGCGGTGTAGTTTATCAGTCAGGCGCTTTTTCCTGCGTGTATGACAGCAACTGGAATGAGCCTGTTGCCGAATCCGCAAAGCGTGCGGCAATAGACGCCATTAACGGGTGGGACCCGTCAGGCGGCGCAATATTCTATTTTAATCCTGATAAAACAAATGATTCGTTTATGCATTCAAGACCAGTAATAACCATAATAGGAAACCACAGATTTTGCAGTTGATGATTTTATATATGCAGGGGCGGAAACGGCAATCATGCCGCTTTCGCTCTTTTTATTTTTTATTATGTTATAAACATGAAAATAGCCTAAAAGCAATTATTCGTTTTTGTAAGTGTCTTTCCACAGTTGGCAAAAGTCCTGCGTGGCAGGTGTTAAGAACTTGCTTTTGTGGCGTATTATGTTCAGATTTCTTTTTATCTGCGGATTAAGCGGTATTTCACAAAGCCTGCCGCTTTCTATCCTGTTTTTTGCAAGTATGTACGGCAGAACGGTAACGCCTATCGAGTGCTGTGCCGCATTAAGGAGCGCCTGTGTGCCCGTGCTTTCCATAACAGGCGATATGCTTATACCTGCCACGGCAAAATATGCGTCCGTTATCTCACGCACGGCACTGCCTTTCTCGCGCGTCAGAAACGGCTCCGCCGCAAGCTGATGAGGTGTTACGCTTTTCATTTTCACAAGCGGATTTTCGGGCGCGGCAACGGCGCAAAGTCTGTCCGTCCCGAAAGGTTCTGCCGTTATTTCGGCGCTTTGCGGTTGCTTTTCAATAAAGCCTATGTCTATTTCGTTTGTAAGCACTTTTCTTTCTATCTCGTCCGAATTGCACACCGTAACTTTCACGGTTATCTCGGGGCGTATTTTTTTATACTTATTCAGAATGTCGGGAAGCAACATTGTGCCTGTTGAAATGCTTGCGCCTATTTTAATTTCGCCGAGCGCGTCAGGGTTTTTGACGCTTCGGTTCGCCTCGTCAAATAAGCCGCATATTTTAAGCGCATAATCGTACAGCCGTCTGCCGTTTTCGGTGGGATATATCTTTCTGCCTATTCTGTCAAACAGCTTTGTGCCGTAAAAATCCTCAAGCTCTTTTATTGCAAGACTTACGGACGGCTGAGCTATTCTCAGCTCATCTGCGGCTTTAGTTATGCCGCCGTTTTGAAAAACGCTCAGAAATATTTTTATGTGGCGCAGTGTCATTTTGATCACCTATATATAACAAAATTATTATGATAATTATATAATAATACTATTTTACTTATATTTCAATAGAGCGTATAATATACTCGCAATGAAAGGAAGTGCCTCAGCTATGAACGAAAACGGCTCAGATGTCTCAAAAAAGAAAAAGCGCTCCGTACTGCCGAAACTGTTTCTCTCAACGCTCACAATAAGCGCGTTCACTTTCGGCGGCGGATATGTTATAGTAACTCTCTTTAAGAAAAAATTTGTTGACGAATACAAGTGGATAGACGAGCAGGAAATGCTTGATCTTGTGGCTATTGCACAGTCTGCTCCGGGAGCGATTGCCGTAAACGGCGCAATAGTAACGGGCTATAAACTGGCAGGTCTTGTCGGCGCGGGTGTGGCGGCTTTTGCCACCATAATTCCGCCTTTCGTTATCATCTCTTTAATATCGGTGGTTTACGAGGCATTCAGAAGCAACGCAATAGTTGCCGCAATGCTCACAGGTATGCAGGCAGGTGTCGGCGCGGTTATTGCAAGCGTTGTATATGATATGGCGCTCGATATATTCAAACAGAAAAGCGCCGGCTCCGTTTTGATAATGGCGGGCGCATTCGCCGCTTCCTGCTTCTTTGAGGTTAATGTTATCTATATAATCCTTGTCTGCGCCGCAATTGGCGTTGTCAAGGCACTTATAAACCGTAAAAAGGAGAAAGCGGCAAAATGATAAATATTAAATTGTTTTTAAGTTTTCTCCAAATAGGGCTTTTCAGTTTCGGCGGCGGCTACGCTTCGCTCCGACTTATTCAGGAGCAGGTCGTAACGCAGAACAACTGGCTCTCGCTGAGTGAATTTACAGACCTGATAACCATTTCTCAGATGACGCCCGGGCCTATCGCCGTAAATTCAGCCACATTTGTGGGTATTAAGGTGGCAGGCATCGGAGGCGCTCTGTGCGCCACGGCTGGTTGCATACTGCCGAGCTGTATTATAGTTACAATACTTGCAAAACTCTATTTCAAATACAGAAATCTGAACGCAATGAGCGATGTGCTTTCCACACTGCGCCCCGCCGTGGTGTCAATGATAGCGGCTGCAGGTGTATCCGTTCTTGTTTCCGCTTTCTGGGGCAGCGGCAGTATCAGCCTTGATACCACTAAATGGGTCCTTGTTGCGGCGTTTGCCGTCTGTTTCCTGCTCCTGCGAAAAACAAAGCTCAACCCAGTTTGGGTAATGGTCATTGCAGGCGTTATCAATACGGCATATACGCTGATAGCAGGCGCAGTGTGAAATAATAAAATATATAAAAACAAGCCTCCGCAGGGTAACCTACGGAGGCTTTTATACTTGTTTTATTTTGTGAAGAAAGTGAGGAATGCTTTGTAAGCCATATAAACATCAATCTTGCTAACAACCTCATACGGTGCGTGCATTGAAAGCACGGGAACGCCAACATCAATGGTGTCAACATCAAGGTTTGCTATATACATTGCAACGGTTCCGCCGCCGCCTGCGTCAACCTTGCCGAGTTCGCCGCTCTGCCACAGAACTCCGTTCTTTTCAAGCAGTGCCTTTACCCAGCTTACAAATTCCGCAGAAGCGTCATTCGTTTCGCTCTTGCCGCGGCTGCCTGTAAACTTAGTTACGCATACACCGTTGTTGATAAGGCTTGAGTTGTTTTTCTCAAAAGCTGATGACCAGGTTGGGTCAAATGCCGCGTTTACATCGGCTGAAAGGCATTTGCTGTGTCTGAGCACATCTCTGCCCTCGCAGCCCTCAAGGCGGGCAAGGTCTTCAATGAAGTATTTGAGATAGCTTGAGTTAAGACCCGTGTTGCCCATACTGCCGGTTTCTTCTTTATCGGTAAGCACCGTGATTGCTGTGTATTCGGGCGCTTCGTCAATTTCTGTGATAGCTTCAAAAGCGGGATAAGCGCAAACTCTGTCGTCATGGCCGTAACCGCCTATCATGCTTCTGTCAAAACCAATGTCATCAACTGTGAATGCAGGCACAAGTTCAAGCTCAGCAGAAAGAAAATCACGCTCAACAACGCCGTATTTTTCATAGAGAAGGTTCAGAATGTTGAGCTTTACTTTTTCGCTCTCTTCATCGTCCTTGAATGGGCGTGAACCGATAAGCACGTTCATTTCCTCGCCCTTGATAAGTTCGTTCGGCTTTCTTGTGTACTGCTCAAGCGCAAGGTGTGGCAGAATGTCGGTAATGCAGAATTTTGGCTCACCGGGAAGTTCGCCAAGCTTTATATCAACATAAGAGCCGTCATTCTTGCAGATTCTGCCGTGAAGTGAAAGCGGTATCGCCGACCACTGATACTTCTTTATTCCGCCGTAATAATGTGTTTTAAAATATGCAATGGAGCCGTCCTCATAAACGGGGCACTGTTTCAGGTCAACCCTTGGTGAGTCAATGTGAGCGGCAACGATACGCACACCCTCTTTAACACTCTTTTTACCCTTTACGCAAAGGATTATCGCTTTGCCTCTGTTGGCAACATATACTTTCTGTCCCGGCACAAGCGGCTCACCGAATTCATTAAACTTAGTGAACCCTGCCGCCTTTGCGGTCTCTTCAGCCCATGCGGCAACTTCGCGTTCTGTTTTGTTGCCCCATAAAAATCCTTTGTAGCCTTCGCAGAAGGTGTCGCAGAGCTTCAGCTCGTCATCGCTCATAACCTCTGTTCCGTTTTGTTTGTTGTTGAAAAGAAGCTTTTTAAGCTCTTTTGCGCTTTTTTCACTCATAATAATTCCTCCTTGAATAATTTGAGTTGTGAGATTATATCTCTGCCGTCATTGATAACGGTAAAATCCGAATTTTCCTTAAAGAAATCTTCGCTGTACTGTGCGTTCATTCTCTCCTGAGCCTGTTGCTGTGTAATGCCGTCCCGCTTCATTATTCTTTTTAAACGCATTTCCTCGGGCGCCGTAACACTCAGCACTCTTGCACAAAGCTTTTCACCGCCGCTCTCAAAAAGCTGCGGCGCGTCAAGCACGCACGGAAATTCAGCCGCGCTCTCGCACATTTCAAGAATAGGCAGGTGCATAATGCTGTTGAGTTCATTCAATAAATCTTTATTGCCGAAAACACGTGAGGCAAGCAGTTTTCTGTTGAGCACGCCGTTTTGAACGGTGTCCTCACCGAATTTCTGAGCAATAAGCGGCAGAACGGGTGAGTTGTTCTCAGTAAGCTTTCTTGCGTAATAATCGGCGTCTACTATATTATAACCCATTTTTTTCATCTTTTCAGCCACATAGCTTTTTCCTGCGCCCGTTTGCCCCGTAAGACCTATAAGAAACGGCTTTTCAAGGTCTATAACGCAGAATGCCGCCGCCCGTATCAGGCGGTTGTAAACGGCTAGGCCAACTCCCGTGAGCTTCGGATTTCGGGCGTATACTTTTTTTGCCCCGAGTTCGTCAAGCCTGCGCAGAGCGTCAAAAAGTGCGTGAGACTGGCTTAGGTCATCACCCTCACAGCCAAATGTTACTTTTGGAATTTTAACATCGTCACCCTCGTAGCAAAGCGCAAATGCGCCCTCCTGAGCGTTTACGAATTTTTCGTATTTTTCCTTGGGAGCGTTTACTATAATTATTCTCGCCTTGGGAGAGTAGTGTTTGTACTTCATTCCGGGAGAAGCGGCGGTTTCGCCTTCCGCCATACCCTCTGTAACGGCACGCGCAATTTCAACTCTGCCGATTACCTCACTGAGCATTTCCTTAGTTATCGCGCCGGGGCGCAGAATAGTAGGCACATCGCCAGCAAGCGTCAGTACGGTGGATTCAATCCCGAATTCACTGCTTCCGCCGTCTATAATTGCGTCTATCTTGCCTCGCATATCCTCAATAACATATTTTGCGTTTGTTGGGCTGGGCAGTCCGCTCGTGTTTGCGCTCGGCGCCGCTATCGGCACACCCGCCGCCTTTATAAACGATCTTGCAATCGGGTTCTGCGGCATCCTTATGCCCACCGTGTCAAGCCCGCCGCTGACAACTCTGCCGATTTTGTCGCTCTTCGGCAGGATAATTGTAAGCGGTCCCGGAAAAAACGCGTCCATAAGCGCTTTTGCCTTGGGAGTAACCTCTTTAACAAGCGGCAGAATATCGTCTTTTTCTGCTATGTGCACAATAAGCGGGTTGTCGCTCGGCCTGCCTTTCGCCTTGTATATCTTTGAAACAGCTTCATCGCTCAGCGCGTTTGCGCCAAGTCCGTACACCGTTTCAGTAGGAAAGGCAACAAGTCCGCCGCGCCTGATTATCTCTCCTGCTTCGGCAATGTTTTCACTTGTGGGTTTAAAAATCTTCGTTTCCATTTATATGCCTTCTGTTTTGTCAGATTTCCTCGGCGCCCGCTTTCAGCTTTTCGGCGGTGTCCGCCGTAATAAGCGCATCAATAAGCTCATCAAGGTCGCCGTTGAGTATCTGCTCCAGTTTGTAGAGCGTAAGACCTATTCGGTGGTCGGTGACCCTGCCCTGCGGGTAGTTGTAAGTTCTTATTCTCTCTGAGCGGTCGCCCGTGCCTACCTGTGCCCTGCGTTCGCCCGCTATCTCGGCATCGTGTTTTGCTTTTTCTGCGTCATAAAGGCGTGAGCGCAGCACCTTGAGCGCCTTTTCCTTGTTTTTGTGCTGGCTGCGCTCGTCCTGGCACTCAACTACCGTGCCGGTTGGAATATGCGTAATGCGTATAGCTGATGAAGTCTTGTTTATGTGCTGACCGCCTGCGCCGCTGGAGCGGAAAGTGTCTATCTGCAGGTCTTTTTCATTCAGTTCAAAATCAACTTCCTCTGCTTCGGGCAAAACGGCAACCGTAACGGTTGATGTGTGAATTCTGCCCTGACTTTCGGTTTCTGGCACACGCTGAACACGGTGAACGCCGCTTTCAAATTTGAAACGGCTGTAAGCGCCGTCCCCCTCAATTGAAAAGCTTATCTCCTTGTATCCGCCTAGACCTGTCTCGTTTGCGTTCATTATTTCGGTCTTGTATCCCTTTGTTTCGGCGTACATTGAGTACATTCTGAAAAGAACGCCCGCAAACAGGGCGCTTTCATCGCCGCCTGCGCCGCCTCGTATTTCTATGATAACGTTTTTGTCGTCGTTTTCATCTCTCGGCAAAAGCAGTATTTTAAGTTCTTCAGAAATCTTTTCTTCCTGCTTTTTGCTCTCCTCAAGCTCTTCTTTTGCCATTGCGGCAAGGTCATCGTCAAGATCTGAATCCTCCAGCATCTCTCGGCAGTCCTCTAAGCTTTTGAGCACATTCTTGTATTCCCTGAATTTTTCCACAACGGGAGTCAGGTGCTTTAATTCTTTCATCAGCGCCGTGTATTTCTGCATGTCGGAAACAACTTCCGGCTCGCACACGAGCTTGTTTATCTCATCAAATCTTTTTTCTACTTCCGTTAGTTTGTCAAACATAAATTACCTCTTCAGTAAGTTGTAAAAGCGGTCTGTCTTTATTTTTCTTATCTCTTCGCTGACGGAGGAATCAATAAATTCCACTTCACCCTCAGTGCTGCCGTCATTAAGTATGTCTTTGCTGCGCAGCAGGTATTCAAGCCGCCTTGCCGTTCCGGGTGCTCCGTCAAAAAATCTTACATCACCCAGCACGTCTTTTATCTCTTCTTTAGCAAGCGGATAATGAGTGCACCCCAGCACAACATTCTGAACTTCGTCCCTGTACGGCGCAAGTGTTTTGCGCAGGTATTCTTCAAGTTCTTCTTTACCGCCTTTTTCAATCAGATCGGCAAGTCCCGGGCAGGAATGTATGCAGGTTTTGTGGTTGTAATATGAATAGTAAAGGCGGCGGAATTTCTCGCTCTTTATAGTGCCTTTTGTTGCCATTATCAGGGTTTTGCCCTGCGGGTTTTCATCGTGCACAACTTTGTAAGCAGGCTCGATAGCCGCAATCGGTATTTGTGTAAACTGCGCACGCAGGCTTCTTGCCGCTTTAGCGGATGCTGTGTTGCAGGCAATCACCATTGCCTTGCAGTGCTTTTCATTTATAAGAAAACTGGTTATTTCTTTTGAACGGGCAATTATCTCGCTGTCGCTCTTATCTCCGTAGGGGTTGTTTTGTGAATCACTGAAAAAAACATAGTTTTCATTTGGCAGCAGGCGCAGTGCCTCGTTAAGTACAGTAACACCGCCTATGCCAGAATCAAAAAAGCCTATCGGCTGTGAGGAACTCAGAAGTTTTCCTCCGCTTTCTTTTTTATGCTTTTCAGCGCCTTTATGCGCGGCACCATTACTTCACGCCCGCAGCCGGTGCATTTCAGTTTGAAATCTACGCCAACACGCATAATTTCAAACTCACGGCAGCCGCAGGGGTGAGGCTTTTTCATTATAACGATGTCTCCTACATTGTAATCCACAAAATCACCCGAATGCGCATTAATTTCATGCGCCTGAACTTTATTAATAAAGTATTTTAGCACATATTTGCTATATTTACAACATAATCGCTGTTAATTTTGCATACATTTAAAACAGACAATATTAAGGCGCCGTATAATGTAAATCCGCCACACGCATATATCAGAAACGGGCGGAACAGGCAGTATAAACGCGCCGTTTAAAGAGAGTGAATGTTATGAAATTCTACCCGGAAGGGCAAAATCCGCAGCTGCTTCGCACGTTCGATACGCTGGAGGATGTTAAAATAGCAATGATGAACGGCAGCGTTATGGAGTCACGAGTGCTTATGTGTGACAGTGAGCATAATCTGCACGTTGATCTCGGAATAATAAAAGGAATAATTCCGCGTGAGGAGGGAGCCATAGGCATTGATGACGGCACCACCCGTGATATTGCCCTCATCTCAAAGGTAAACAAACCGGTTTGTTTCATCGTGCTCGGTTTTCAGCGTGATGACAGCGGCAATATAAGCGCTATCCTATCACGAAAGGCAGTTCAGCTGGGATGCAAAAAAAGCTTTATTGACAATCTTACCGAAGGGGATATCATAGACGCGCGTGTTACACATCTAGAGAAATTCGGCGCGTTCATAGATATAGGCGCGGGTATTAACGCCCTTATTCCCATTGATATGCTTTCGGTTTCCCGTATCAACCACCCGCGCGAAAGGGTGTATGAGGGTGAATGTATAAAGGTTGTGCTCAGAAAGAGGGAGCCTGAAAAACTGACTTTCTCTCTTAAAGAACTGCTGGGCACGTGGAGTGAAAATGCAAAAATGTTTCAGCCGGGTGAGACCGTAACAGGCACTGTGCGCAGTATTGAAACATACGGCGTTTTCGTTGAGCTTACACCTAATCTTGCCGGGCTTGCTGAGCCGTGTGATTATCTTTTCGAGGGGCAGCGTGTGGCTGTATACATAAAATCCGTACTTCCGGATAAAATGAAGATAAAGCTTGTAATAGTTGAAGCGTTTGAGGAAGCTGAAATGGCTCAGGATCTAACATATTTTGTAAACGCACAGCATATAGACCGCTTTGATTATTCGCCTCCAGGCGCGCCTAAAGTCATATCTACGGTCTTTGAATAAACCATATAAAAAGCCCTGCCGTACGGCGGGGCTTTTGTCTGTCATAAAATAGGCAGCAGCCTGTGTGTAAGTTCACACAAAAAATACTTAGTTTACAAATTTTTGAATAAGCATCATACAAAAAAGCCGCACTGTTGAGCGGATTTTTTTGCATTTATACGGCAGTCTGTTCAATTGACTTTAAATTTTATATATGGTATATTAATTTCGTTCTTTTACAGGAGTTGTTATGTTATTATGGGTGAAAAATTGATTGAAAAAAATGAAAACAGCAGTTTAAAAAGATCAGAAAAGCTATACAGTGTTGATTTCCTGCGATTTATCTTTTCTATGACTGTCTCTTATACACATCTCCGAGCCC
>URIN01000030.1 GCA_900547915.1 uncultured Clostridium sp.
TGTTTGTTTTGTGTAAAATTATTAGGCATGAATATGCTTTGAAAGTTTTACGCAAAGAAATGACGCAAGAGCTATCTTAACAAGGTCAGGAACAATAAACGGAACAACACATGACATTAGCGCTCCGCTGAGAGTTGCGGGAGAACCGTTATTTGATGACCAGATCATAAACCAAGCCGTGCCGAAAACATAACAGACAAACACTCCTAATATCATAGACAATATATAGACAGGCAGTTTTTTACCAAAAAGCGAAACGGCGCCCCCAACAATTGCCGCAGTAAATATGAAACCTATGATATATCCGCCTGTTACCCCTAGGAGCACACCCGGCCCTGCCCCGAAATTAGAAAAAACAGGGACACCGATAAATCCAATAAGTTCATAAACCACAACTGTGATAACGCCTTTTTTGAAACCAAGCAGACCGGCGGCAACACATATTCCCAAAGTTTGAAGAGTTATCGGAACTACCAGCGGAATCTGAATCCATGAGCAAACGGCTATAACAGCTGCAAAAATACCTATATAAACAAGATTTTGAGTTTTGATGCGCCTAAACGGCTTTTTTTCTGCTTTACTTTCCATGATTACACCTCATCCATAATTCTAATTAACAACAATAATGTTATAACGCAAAGGCACGCAATTGTCAACCGCTTTTGTGATTTTGAGTTTACAATTCAGGAAATGTTTACATATTAAAGTTGATTATGACAACTAATTATGCTACTATAAAAAAAGTAAATACAACTACGGAGGAGTCGTATGGCGCGAAAAAGCAAAAATACCATTCCGGAAAAAACTATAAATTTTAAGATAAACACAAGAATTATAATTTCATCCGTTCTTGCCATAGTTATACCCGTTTTGATACTTACACTGGCAGCAATAATTTTTGTTGTCACCTCAATGGACAGATATAATATCTCCTCTGTCAACACAGAAAGCTACAGTGTTTTAAATCAGGTGCAGTGGAGTCAGGCAGTAAGCAACATTGCCTCTGCGTTGGCTGATGAAGAAAATGAATCTGATAAGCAAAACGAGATAGAAAGCACAACAAAAAAGCTTGAAGAATTGGGATCTGTAATTTATATAGAAAATGAAGGCAAAATTTTTTATTCCACAAAAGATCCGCAGGAAGTTATTAACGAAGCTAACGCCATAGATCCAATCAGTTTAGATAAAAGCTCTTATTACTACGGAGATTCAGGTATAGTAATTGTAAACTCGGTTGAAACCAAAGAAGGTCAATATATAATCGTGGCGGCAAACAGCAATTACCGTGTTCCTGATGTTGATTCAAATTACGCTCCTCAGCACATTCTTGAAAGCCTTACTAACAACGCGGCAACGGTAATGGGGGTTTGCGTTGCTACTTTTATAGCTGCAATAATAATACTTTCCCTTCTTACTTCAAAAACCATCATAGGGCCCATAGAAAAAATAACAAAAGGCGCAAACGAGATTGCTAAGGGCAACCTTGATTATGAAATAGATTACCATTCAACCAACGAATTAGGACAGCTTGCACAGAGTTTTAACGATATGCGGCTAAGAGTAAAAGAGTTGATTGACGGTAAAAACAAAGCAGACCAGCAACAAAAAGAAATGATTGCGGGAATAGCACACGACCTGCGCACGCCGCTTACTTCAATTGAAGGATACCTTGAAGGAATAAAAGACGGTGTTGCAGACACAAGAGAAAAGCAGATAAGATACCTTGATACAATTTATGATTCGGCTGTATCAATGGAAAAAATGCTCAATGATCTTCTTACTCTTTCAAAGCTTGAGCTTGGCAGCATAACACTTAACTGTGAAAAAGTGCATATTTCAGACTTTCTTTCATTTGCTAAGGAAATAGGTCAAGAACTTAAAAAATATGATTTTGATTACCAAATAAGCAACAACACAAAGTCTGACCCTGTTCTGTTTATTGATACAGATAGATTTTCAAGAGTAGTAAATAATATCATTTCAAACAGCATTAAATACAGGCGCAAAGATGTGAGGGGCAAAATATCGCTTATAATATCCGAATATGAGCACTCTGTTATTTTTGAAATTGCAGACAACGGAATGGGCGTTGACAGCAAAAGCCTGTCACGCATATTCGATACACTCTACCGAGCAGACAAAGCCCGTTCAAATGTAAGTGACGGAAGCGGGCTCGGACTTGCGGTATGTAAGCAGATAGTTGAACTTCACAAAGGAATGATTTGGGCGCAAACTAATGCTGAAAAAGGACTTTCCATATTTATATCACTGCCTAAAACAGAAGAACCGGAGGTAAAGGACAATGAAAAAGATACTGATAATTGAAGATGACGCTAACATATGCACGTTAGAGAAAGATTATCTTGAAGCAAACGGATTTGAGGTTTCCACTGCGGCAAACGGAAACAGCGGTCTAGAAAAAGCACTTAATGAAAATTTCAGCCTTATTTTACTTGACATCATGCTGCCGGGCATTGACGGAATGGAAGTATGCAGAAAAGTCAGGGAAAAAAAGGATATTCCTATTTTGCTTGTAAGCGCAAAAAAGGAAGACCTTGACAAAATAACAGGTCTCGGCTACGGTGCAGACGACTACATAGTCAAGCCGTTTTCTCCAAAAGAACTTGTTGCCAGAGTAATTGCTCACATCAGCAGATATGAGAGGCTGACCGCAAAGAACGAAAACAACAACGCCAAAACAATTGAGGCGGGCGGACTTAAGCTTGACGGAAAATCCCGCCGTGCTTTTGTAAACGGCAGCGAACTTGTTTTGACCAACAAAGAATTTGACCTGCTTTATTTTCTTGCATCAAGTCCTGATACGGTTTACAGTAAAGAAGAACTTTTCAATGAAATATGGAACTACGATTCCATCGGCGAAACATCCACAATTACCGTACACGTAAACAGGATAAGGGATAAGATAAAAGAAGTTGACCCGACAATAGATTTCATTCACACCGTTTGGGGCAAAGGTTACAGATTTAATAAATAAAAAAATCGGCGGAAGCAAAACTTCCGCCGCATTTTATTTTTAATCATTCAGAAAGTATCATTCTGTCGTTATCGAGTTCCTCGCCGCTTGTTATCTTGAACTTTTCAAGAAGATCGGCAGTGGTTAGTTTTTTCTTTTCCTCGCCCGATACATCATAGATTATTTTGCCCTCATTCATCATTATGAGTCTGTTACCGATAGCGATAGCATCTTTCATATTATGAGTTATCATAAGGGTTGTAAGATTGTGCTCTGAAACTATTTTTGTAGTAATATCAAGCACTTTATGCGCTGTTTTAGGGTCAAGCGCAGCAGTGTGCTCATCAAGAAGCAGCACCTTTGGCTTTTTAAGAGTAGCCATAAGAAGTGTAATAGCCTGCCTTTGACCGCCCGAAAGCAAACCAACCTTTGAAGTAAGGCGTGTTTCAAGGCCAAGATCCAAAGAACTGAGTATTTCCTTGTAGTGCTCTTTTTCTTTTTTTGTTACACCGGGAGCAAGCGTTCTGAACTTGCCGCGGCGTGAAGCAAGAGCAAGATTTTCAACGATTTGCATATCGGCAGCAGTACCTGTCATAGGATCCTGGAAAACTCTGCCGAGGTATTTGGCTCTTTTGTGTTCGGGCAATTTTGTAACATCCTGCCCGTCAATAAGAATTGAACCGCAGTCAACCGGATACACACCTGCTATCATATTGAGCATTGTTGATTTACCGGCTCCGTTACCACCTATTACAGTTACGAAATCGCCCTCATTCAGAACAAGATCAATACCGTTAAGCGCGTGCTTTTCATTTACGGTGCCGGGGTTAAATGTTTTATAAACGCCTTTTATCTCAAGCATTTTCGGCACCTCCGTTTCTCTTTACCTTTTTTGCTGCAACTTTGTTTTTCCAATACGGTACTCCGAGGAAGAGCGCAACGACAATAGCTGAGAACAGCTTAAGATCGTTTGCATTGAGACCAAGACGAAGTACAAATGTAATAACAACATAGTAAACAACGCCGCCGAATACGCATGCAAGCAGCCTGAGCGCAAAATTCTTGAATATCTTGCCAAGAACAACTTCGCCGATAATAACAGCAGCAAGACCGATTACGATAGCGCCCCTGCCCATATTTACATCTGCAAAGCCCTGATACTGAGCAAGTAAAGCACCTGAAAGAGCAACTATACCGTTTGAAATAACAAGACCGATGATCTTATTTACATTTGTGTTGATACCGTTTGCGCGCGCCATAGACTGATTGCAGCCCGTTGCACGAATAGAGTGACCGAGTTCAGTGCCAAAGAACCAGTACAAAATAGCGATGAAAAGGAACACTATAACAAGGCCCACAATAATTGACTGGGTTATATTGCGAAGAGAAACAACAAGGTCGTAATTCATAACATTAATTGTTTGGTTTGCCTTATTGCCCAGAATTCGCAGATTTATAGAATACAGCGCAAGCTGAGTCAGGATACCGGCAAGGATTGCGGGAATACCGAAAACAGTGTGGAACACGCCTGTGACGAGTCCTGCCAAACAACCTGCAAGGAACGCAATAATCATTGAAACATAAATGTTCATACCGCTTGTGGCGCACATAACAAGTACCGCGCCGCCCGTGCCCAGTGATCCGTCAACTGTAAGGTCTGCAACATCAAGAACTCTGAAGGTGATATAAACACCGATAGCCATCAGACCCCAGATAATGCCCTGAGCCGCCGCTCCGGGAAGAGCGGATAAGAAAGCCATCATAACTAAAAATCCTCCTAAACATTATGATAAAAGAGGCGGGCCGAAAACCCGCCGTCTTTTATGTTAAAAATTAATAATCAACTAACACCAAAGAATTATTCTGCTGTTTCATCAATAGCAACATAATCGCTTGGAATTGTTATGCCGAGAGCCGTAGCGCGTGAAGCGACATACTTTTTGGTAAGGTTGTCAGCATATTCGATAGGCATATCTGCCGGATTTGCGCCGTTTTTAAGAATTTCAACGGCCATTTCACCGGCTTTTACGCCGATATCATAATAACTGATTGAAAGTGTTGCAACACCGCAGCCGCTGCATATTCCTTCTTCTCCCGCAATAACGGGGATACCTGCAGGACCGGCAATCTGATCTACTGCTGTGGCAGCTGAAGCAATTGTATTATCTGTTGGAATATAGATAACATCAACTTCCTGGCAAGCCTGTGTAGTTGCAGTTGCAATCTCGTTTGAATCTGAGCATGTATAAACTTTTACCTCCAGACCGAGACTTGTGAGGTTTTCAGTAATAACATCCGCCTGATATTTTGAGTTTGATTCTGCAGAACAGTAAAGGATGCCCACAGTTTTTGCATCGGGGCAAAGTTCTTTTACCATATTAGCCTGCTGATCAAGCGGAGCAAGATCCGCAGTGCCGGTAACATTTATACCCGAAGAGCCGCTCCAGTTTGCCTGATCAATCTCAAGAGCTGTTGCGTAATCCGTGATTGATGTTGCAACGATGGGAATATCAGCCGTTGCGGCAACAGATGCCTGAAGCGCAGCTGTTGCGTTTGCCATAATAAGGTCTACGCCGTTGGCCACGAACTGGTTTGCAATCGTTGCGCAGGTAGGTGAATCGCCGCCTGCGTTCTGAAGATCAAATTCAACATTTTCAGCGCCGAGCGCATTGGTTACAGCATCCTGAAAGCCTTTTGTAGCCTGATCAAGAGCTTCATGCTGAACAGTCTGAAGAATGCCAATCTTGTATTTTCCGGTTTCCTCTGCTGCACATCCTGCAAATACAGAACCTACAAGCACTGCCGAAAGACCGAGAGCTAAAATTCTTTTAACTGCTTTTTTCATATGTATTACTCCTTAGCATCAAATTCACTATGCCGCTTTTAAGCGTTGGCGCTTTTAAGTGATAAAGTGATTATGGGATAATAATATCATATAAAAGAAAGGCTGTCAAACAAAACAATCTGTATGGCAGCCTTTTCGTAATAATAAACAAATATTAAGTTTTCTTTTTGTGCAATTTTAGCCATTAAAGCTGATCAGCTATTGTGTATATAAGTTCCTTTGATTTTTCCCAACCAAGACACGGGTCTGTGATTGACTTGCCGTAAACACCGCCGTCAACCTTCTGATTGCCGTCCTCTATATAAGATTCTATCATAAAGCCCTTAACAAATTTCTTTATATCAGCGCTATGGCGCATTGAGTGAAGCACCTCGTTTGCGATTCTTACCTGCTCTAAATATTTCTTGCCGCTGTTTGAATGGTTAGTATCAACTATAACCGCAGGATTTTTGAACTGTTCCTTAGCGGCATACATATTGTAAAGAGTTATAAGATCCTCGTAATGGTAATTCGGGTGACTGATACCGTGTTTATCCACGCCGCCTCTGAGAATAGCGTGTGCAAGCTCATTACCGCTAGACTCGACTTCCCAGCCTCTGTAAAGGAATGTATGACCGCTCTGTGCTGCTGTTATAGCGTTAAGCATTATTGAATAATCTCCGCTTGTGGCGTTTTTCATTCCGCACGGAACATCCATTCCGCTCGCAGTAAGTCGGTGGTCTTGGTTTTCAACGCTTCTTGCGCCTACTGCTACATATGATAACAGATCTGAAAGATACCTGTAGTTTGCAGGATAAAGCATTTCATCCGCTGCAGGAAGGCCCAGCTGTTCTATGGATTTGGAATGTATTGAGCGTACAGCAAGGAGGCCTGCGTACATATCGGGAACTCCGTCCGGATCAGGCTGGTGAATCATTCCTTTATATCCGGCACCGGTAGTACGGGGCTTACCCGTGTAAATTCTTGGAATTATTATTATTTTATCTTTTACCTCTTCCTGAATTCTTGCCAGACGGCTGACATAATCAAGCACGCTGTCCTCTTTATCTGCGGAACAGGGGCCGATTATAAGCAGGAACTTACTGCTCTCGCCCTTTAATACTTTAGCAATCTCCGCGTCTCTCTGAGCTTTTACAGCAGCTCCTTTCTCACTGAGAGGATAAAGTTCTTTTACCTCCTTAGGAATAGGCAGCTTTCTAATAAAGCGCATATTTTTCATTGAATTATCAGCAACTATCTCCATTTCAACACCTCATATATAAAGCTTATAAGCTAATACTAAAATTTTTATTTTATTTTAATTCTTAAAAGCCTTATTGTCAACAATAAAAGATTATTTACAAAAAGGCAATAAAAAACGCGGGCATTAAGCCCGCGCTGATCAAATAGATAATTAAAAATTTTCAAGCAGAGCCTTGTAAAATTCGCAGTAGTCGCCGCGGTTTTCTGCGGTAAACGCCATAGCCTCTCTTGGATGGCGGTTAAGCTGACCTGTAAGCATATACTGAATATCATAGCCCCATTTAATACCGCTCTCTTTCAACGGCACCATATATTTTTCAATAAAAGTAAGAAGGCTGTATAAATTATATTTCGGATTTTTAAGAAAGCCGAGTAAAAGTTCCATTGCGCAGTTACCTGCTCCCCTGCCCATTCCCATTGCGGTAGCATCAAGATAAGAAACGCCGTAGGACATAGTTTCAATTGTGTTGGCAAAAGCAAGATTTTGGTTGTTATGAGCGTGAAAACCAATAGCTTTACCGTACTTTTCACCTGCTTCAAGGTATACTTTCGCAAGTTTTTCAGCCGTTTCCGGAAAGAGTGAGCCATATGAATCCACAAGGTAAATAACATCAACACTTGAATTGCCGAGCATATCAAGAGCCTCCGTTATCTGCTCTGAGTTTGCCTGGCTGACTGCCATAATATTACAAGTAGTTTCATAACCGAGATCATGAAAATACTCTACCATCTCAACCGCGGCGGGTATCTGGTGAATATAGCAGGCAACACGAACCATATCAATAACCGATTCGCTCTTAGGCACAAAATCTGTTTTAAAATCGCACCTGCCAACATCAGCCATTACGGATATTTTCATATCTGAAATATTATCGCCGACTATTTTTCTTATATCTTCTTCATCACAAAATTTCCATTTGCCGAATTCATCGGGATTAAACATATTTTTAGATGCGCGGTAACCAAACTCCATATAATCAACGCCGCTTTTTATGTTGGTTTTATAAAGCTCAGTTACAAATTCATCGGTAAATTCAAAGTTATTGCAGAGACCTCCGTCCCTTATAGTTGCGTCAAGCACCTTGATGTCATTTCTGACTGTCATCATATTACCTTTTCTGGGTGCCATAGTTATTCCTCCTATACGTCACTTTGTTACTTTAAAGCTTTTATGCTTTAAAGTGGATTAGTGACATTATAGCAAAGAGTTTTACTGTTGTCAAGAAAAAATATAAAAAACGGGCGGATAAATCTCCGCCCGTTTAATGAAAACAGTTTCATTTTATTACTCTTACTCTTGTAACACCGTCAATATCCTTTATATCATCAACCACGCTGTCTGAAACATCAGAATCAACATCAATTATACTGTAAGCAACTTCGCCGCGGTTTTTATCCACAAAGTTTGCAATATTAACACCGTCTCTGCTGATAGTATCGGTTATTGTTGCAATCATATTAGGCTGATTCTTATGGATAACGGTAATTCTTGCCACACCGCTCTTTTCAATTGCAGCCGCGGGAAGATTTACGGAATTTCTGATATTACCGTTTTCAAGATAATCAATAAGCTCCATAGCACCCATTGACGCACAGTTTTCTTCACTTTCGGGAGTTGACGCACCGAGGTGAGGAAGAGCGATTACTCCGTCAACGCCGATAAGCTCTGCACTTGGAAAATCGGTTACATACGCAGCCATTTTACCGTCCTCAAGAGCTGCAACGATATCCGCTGAATTTGCAAGATCACCTCTTGCAAGGTTGATAACACGAACCGTGTCTTTCATTTTTTCAATATTCTCTGCACGAATCATCTCTTTGGTATCAGGAGTAAGCGGAACGTGAACGGTGATATAATCGGCCTGCGGGAAAATCTTATTGAGGTCAGTTTCAATAGTAACTTCCCTCTTAAGAGCCTCAGCGGCCTCTTCAGAAAGGAACGGATCGTATCCAATTACCGTCATACCGAGATCAACAGCTGCATTCGCAACAAGTCTGCCGATTGCGCCGAGACCAATAACGGCAAGTGTTTTGCCCTTTATCTCCGGACCTGCAAAAGCAGATTTGCCTTTTTCAACGCTTTTGCTTACATTCTCATCATCTTTAATAGTTTTACACCATTCGATTGCCTTTGTTATCTTACGGCTTGAAAGAAGAAGCGCACAGATAACGAGTTCTTTTACAGCATTTGCATTCGCACCGGGAGTATTGAAAACGGCAATTCCCTCTTGAGTGCATTTATCAATCGGAATATTGTTTACGCCTGCGCCTGCTCTTGCGATAGCAAGAAGAGACTCTGGGAATTCCATATCGTGCATAGCGGCTGAACGCACCATAATTGCTGTCTCTTATACACATCTGACGCTGCCGACGAATAGCCTTGTGT
>URIN01000031.1 GCA_900547915.1 uncultured Clostridium sp.
AAGGCTATTCGTCGGCAGCGTCAGATGTGTATAAGAGACAGGATATATAGATTTGGAGTGTTTTTATGAGAATTCTTGCTTTTGACATCGGCGGAACAAATATTAAATACGCCGTGTGCAACGAAAAATACACACTTACCCAGATTCAGTCTGTTCCAACAGAAGCATCTCTTGGCGGTCAATATATTATCAATAAAGTTCTTGAAATAATTGACGGTTTTGAGGATATAGACAGAATTGCAATAAGCACAGCGGGTCAAGTAGATTCAGAAAACGGTATAGTTGTCTACGCAACTGATAACATTCCTTATTACACAGGAATGATGGTTAAAAAGCTTGTTGAAAGCAAAACAGGTATTCCCGTATACGTTGAAAATGACGTTAACTCTGCGGCAATCGGCGAAGCGGTTTTCGGAGCCGCAAAGGGCTGCAGTGATTTTCTCTGTCTAACTTTCGGAACCGGTATCGGCGGCGCTATTTACATCAATAACGAACTATATAAGGGTTCCAACTCTTCCGCAGGTGAATTTGGTCACATTATCACCCATGCAGGCGGAAGACCTTGCACCTGCGGCGGCGAAGGATGCTATGAACAATACGCTTCCGCAAAGGCTCTCACACAGGCTGTAGAAAAGGTTACAGGTAAGGCGCTTAACGGATTTCAGATATTCCAGAAAGAAAATATTGAAAACATTGAGATTCGCCATGTAGTTGATATTTGGATAGATGAAATAATAATAGGTCTTAAAAGTCTGATAAGTATTTTCAATCCGGCTTTAATAGTTCTCAGCGGCGGAATTATGAGTGAGGAATATATCATTGATCTTATTGACAGAAAAATCTATAAAGAACTTATGGATAATTTCAGAAATGTCAAGATCGTAAACACCGAACTCGGCAACAATGCCGGACTGCTCGGTGTAGCCTACAAAGCTTCTCAAATGAAATAATAAATATATCATATAGCAAAAAGCAGGGATTGCTCCCTGCTTTTTATTTTTATCATTTACATTTCATTGTAAGCACGCCGTCTGAATTAAACTGAGTAATTATTTCTTTAACAGCGCTCTGACCGTTTTTAAACTTAACGGTAATTTTTATATTATCTGTTGGCAATTCGCTGAAATCAACGTCTGGATTATTCAATAGATATTCCGTAGCATACTCAGGATAATAATGAACATTTCCTATTTCATCACCTGGCTGATATGTTTTTGCTGTAACAGTATTTGTATTATCCTGTAAAGTACTTACCGTATTATTACGGTTAGTTATGAGCATGCAGTAATCATAATATTTTTCATCTGCACCCGCCATATCCGAAGCGTATACGGAATATTCGTTTTCTGAAATCTTTGATACATCAAAATTGTCATCATAAATATACTGAGAACAATCTTTACTGCTCAAAAGTTTTTTCACAAACTTTTCTTTTAAATCAGCAGTTTCTTTGCAGCGTGATTCATCCAAGACTGTATTGTACTCATTAAATTCATTCTCAGTAATCGGGATAACCGCCGAATAGTACTTATTCTGACTTACAAGATAATTTCTCAGAGGGGCGTCAACATACGTGAACAAACCGTTTTCACATTCAAAAATCACTGCTTCTATATCTTCATTAGACCTTACTGAAAGTCCCTCATCACTGCTTTCCGCACTTACTATATATCCGTCCTTTCCTTCATCAAGCGTTATTTTAATATTAGTCAATGTAACATCATCTTCACTGATAACGTCAACATCACTCTCATTTTCTTTAGCATAGGCAATAATCGGAAAAGATAGCTTGGGCTGCTGAGTTGTACCTTCATCATTGTCAGCATCAACTAATGATGTTCTGTAAATACCAAAACCGCCTGCAATTACTAGTACTAACGCCACCGCGACAGCAATGAATTTTTTAGGCGAAAAAGGTATCTTTTGTTTACTATCAACTTTATCAAGGACTTTATTTTTCAACTTTTCATCAGGAACAATTGTGTCAAACAGTTCATTATATTCTTTTTTCATATAAAATCCTCCTTTTCAAGTATTTCTTTTAATTTCTTTCTCGAGCGAGACAAAACAACCCCTACATTCCCCTCTTTAAGCTCCAACGCGTGAGCAATTTCCTTTATACTCATATCTTCATAATAGTACAGATGAATAACCGCACTGTATTTTTTAGGAAGTTTTTTTAGTGCAAAAGATAAATCCTCTTTCTCTACTTTTTTATCTTCAAATGTTTCATCTAACTCACAGACCTTAGTTCTCCAAAACGATTTGAGGCTTGTTTTACAACAATTCACAGTAACCCTGATAAACCAAGCTTTTTCATGATCTTCATTTTCAAATTCAGGCTCTTTTTTAATATACCTATAAAACACATTCTGATAAACATCATCTGCATCAGCACTGTTTTTCATCTGTGCATAGGCAAGTCTGTAAACCATATCACTGTTTCTTAAAATTGTCTTTATTACTTCATCATGATGATCCACTAAAAAACCTCCTTTCACCATTAATACTTTTTTCAAATCAAAAATTTAACAAAAAATTTATTAAACGAAAAAAGGCTGTTTCAAAATATTTGAAACAGCCTTAATTTAATTCAGGTACTCAAGTAAACTGTGTACTGATAGAACACCATCATTCCTCAGTATTTTTATATATCTATCCATATTCACGTCGCTGTGTTCAGTTTCCTTGCTCCATAAATGAATTGTCCACGAATCATTACCGAAATAAGCAGGTATGAGAACACCTACAACAGCAGCTTTTATTTTGGATAAAACATCTTTATCATAAACTGCCTGCATAAAATATCTAAAAAGAAAATATACAGCAATGTTTTCACAACTTTTTGAATTAATTAAAGAATTGTCGAAAACTCCATTTCTAACTTTTTCCACCCACTCGTTATTTATTACTTCGGGATTAAGAAAAACTTCCTTGAATGAAATTATAGGTTTACCTTCTTCATACTTATCAATATCGTCCTGAATTTTCTTCCCAAATACAAGAAGTTTAACAAGGCGTTGATTTAGCGGCAGATCCTTATTTTTTACAATATCATCAGCCATTTTTCTGGCTTTTAGCAAATAAAAATACAGTTCAGCGTCAATATCGTTAAGTGCTGGTGGATCTGAATTTACCACAGTTTCAAAATCAAAATCTTCTTTAAGATTCCACATAATATCACTTGCAACAGGACAAGAAAAAGAGATGCCTATTTCACGAGTAGCACCGAAATCATTTATAAATCGCGGAAAAGTACGGCATGTGTATGGCGTATGTTCACCTCCGATTGCAATATGCATATCGCAAAGATTATTACAATTCAAAAACGGGCATCTTTTATTATCAGTAAGCCTGAATATAGTGTTTCCGAATTCATCTTTATCAAGCACACTGTCTATACGCTGTCTTATTTCGCCATTAAGTGTTTTATAATATTCAAGAGAATTGGTATCCGCATCTACCTCCCAGCCCTGACAACACGAATCAGGACAGTCTCCTGCTATGCACTTAAAATCTTTATAAAATGACGGTGTAACAATTTTCATAGCAACCTCAAAATCGTTTCGGATTAAACCGAAAAAAGTACAAGATAGTTATTTTAACAATAAAAAAAGGAAATACCACAAATGTGGAATTTCCTTTTTTGGTGCGAGAGACGGGACTTGAACCCGTACGAGTCGCCCCACACGCCCCTCAAACGTGCGCGTCTGCCGATTCCGCCACTCTCGCTCACAACGATAGTGATTATAACAGATAACTCATCAGTTGTCAATACGTATTTTAAAAATTTTTAAAATATCTTCAGGTTTATTTAAAATTATATCAGCGCCCGCTGAAATAAGGTTATCTGCAGGTCTGAAACCCCATGTAACACCGATACCTAAACATCCCAAATTGCGCGCCGATTCAATATCAACGTTGCTATCCCCTATCCAAACCGTATTTTCAGGTTTTATCGAAAGTGAATCTAATATTTCCAACGGTACAAGAGGATCAGGCTTTTTTGGTTTGTTATCAAGAGCCCCTTGAACAACGTCAAATACATTTTCTGGGAAAAGAGAGTTAATCATTCCTTTAGCCGCTAAATCCGGCTTATTCGTGCACACAACAAGAATTATGCCTGCATCTTTTAATTTCTTAACAACTTTTTCCATACCGAGATAAACATGAGCATGATCAAGTTTTATCTCATTATACTTCACCTTGAATTCCTCATATATAGAATCCAACTCGCTATCGCTAAGCTTATTTTCAAAAGCCCTTTTAACAAGAAGTTTTGCACCATTACCGACAAAATTTTTGTAATCAGCAACAGTCCATTTTAAAGCTTTACCATGCTTTTCAAGAAGATAATCGCAAGCCAATCCCAAATCGTCAATTGTATTCACAAGCGTACCATCAAGATCAAATATGATACATTGCGGCACACCTGCTATTATGCTGGCTGTTTTAAAATTTTCTTCATTGTCAGCAATTATTGTTTCTTTCATAAATATCACTTAAATCTTCAAATTTTTTCTTTTTAGAATCATAAATCAGTTTAGCTGCTACACCCATAACTGCTAGCCCAAGAACAACTGCAAATTCTATATAAATCTTTTGCTCATCATCCTTACTGTTTACAGATAATCTGCCGCTTTTAGCCTTAGTCCACAGATCAGCCTGTAATTCAAGAATATTTTGAGGCAAATTTCCAAAATACTGTCCGTTGGGCGTTTCTTCGGGATATACAGCTTCATTTCCGTGAAGTGAATAATCTTCATTGTTAATTACAGAGATATTCGGTGATGCATAATAAATATATTCCGCATTTTGAAGAGCAACCTGTGGTTCATGCATAAAGTTAATAAAAGCTTCCGCACCCCTTTTGTTTTGGGTACAGGTCGGAATACAGAAAGCATCATAGAATATATTTACGCCTTCTTCAGGAAATGCATATGCAAGGTCGGGGTTATTGTCATTCATAAGAACATAATCGCCAACATAATAAGTTGCAAAAGCATATTCACCGCTCTCCATCAAATTAAACACTTCATCCATAACATAGACGGGATTAACATTATCTCGCTGTTCTGCAAGAAGCTCTGCTGCTTCATTCCAGTCGCTTTCATTTGTGGTATTGAAATCCTGACCGAGAAGAGCTTGCGCAATCGCAAATGCGTCTCTTGAATTGTTGAACATTAAAACCTTACCACGATACTTTTCATCCCACAGGACACTCCAGCTTGTAGGCACCTCATC
Source organism: uncultured Clostridium sp. (assembly GCA_900547915.1). GTDB lineage: Bacteria > Bacillota > Clostridia > Oscillospirales > Acutalibacteraceae > Eubacterium_R. The sequence goes on from URIN01000031.1 coordinate 5,245, forward strand.
AACAAGTTTAGTATTGTATATAAGAGCAGTGGTACCAACATTATAGCAAAGTGAATATTTCTGTTCAGGGTCAAAAAACAAATTCTGATATTCAGGAGCAATCAGAGATATGTTAGGAACATTGTTCCAATCTATTTCCAGAAGCAAATTTTCATCAATCAGACGTTCAATCATATAGTCACTGGGTACAATAACATCGTATGAAACGCCTCCGCCGGCAAGCTTAGAATACATATTTTCATTTGATTCAAAATTTGTGTAATTGACGGTTGCTCCGGTCAGTCGTTCAAACTCAGACACAACATCCATAGAACCCTCTGAACCATCAGAAATATATTCACCCCAGTTATATACATTTACAACAGTACCTTGAAGCCCGAGATTAGCATAATATTCGATTTGCTCATCTGTAAAAGGTTCTTCTTCACCTGCTGCAAAAGCACAGACTGAAACAGGAGCCCAGCAAAGCAGAACGCAAAGTAAAAGCAAAATTGTTTTCTTCATTTCTGCTCACTCTTACCCTTTTCAGCTTTATTCTGAGCAATATTAAGCAAAACAAGCAATACAAGTATTACAACAAACATCAGCATAGAAAGCGCATACATATCAGGCTTTACACGCTTTTTGGTGAGAGAAAAAATATATATAGGAAGAGTCTGAAAACTCGGACCGTTTGTAAAATAAGAAATAATGAAATCATCAAGTGAGAGTGTAAAACTCATCACAAGGCCTGTGATAATTCCGCTCATTATATTCGGAAGAACTACTTTGAAGAAAGCACGAACCGGCTTACAGCCAAGATCGACTGCAGCTTCATAAATATTTATATCAAACTGTCTTAATTTAGGAAGCACATTAAGTACAACATAAGGAAGACAGAATGTTACATGAGCAATAAGCAGAGACCAGAAATTGAGCGACTCTGTTTTATGCAAAATAGCGCCAACAAATACAAATAGCAGCATCATTGAAATACCTGTAACGATTTCAGGATTCATCATAGGTATATTAGTAACCGTCATAACAACACTTTTTATTCTTTTGCTTCTGTAATTATAAATACCTACAGCAGCCATTGTGCCGATAACGGTTGATACAATACACGATACAACAGCAAGAATAACGGTGTTTTTCAGTGCATCCATTGCGGCGGAATTATAAAACATCTCTTTCCACCACTTGAGTGAAAAATCAGTAAATTCATATGTGCTGGCGCTTTCATTAAAAGAAAATACAGCCATAACGGCAATCGGAGCATAAAGGAATATGAAAACAAGCGCCATATAGAATTTTGAAGCAGGAGCAAGTTTTGTTTTTTTCATATAACAACTCCCCCTTCCGTTTCGCTATCAGCGCCCAGATAATTCATAACGCCGAGGCAAAGCAAAATAAGCACCATAAGAACAAGAGAAAGGCTGGCTCCGAGGTGATAATTGTTAGCAGACTGGAACTGAGTTTCAATAATATCACCTATTAAAACTATTTGGCCGCCGCCGAGTTTCTGAGTTATATAGAACGTAGATACGCAAGGCACAAAAACCATAGTAATGCCGCTTAGCACTCCGGGAAGAGAAAGTGGCATAATAACCTTTTTGATTATCTGGAATTTATTAGAACCCAGATCCTGAGCAGCTTCGATAAGAGACCTGTCCATTTTGGAAAGCACCGAATATATAGGCAAAATCATATATGGCAGAAAATTGTAAACCATACCGAGTATTACAGCTCCGCCGGTATTTATAAGTTTCAGGCTGCCAAGTCCCAAAGCGTTCAAAGCAGTATTAATAATGCCTGTATCACCTAAAATCGTCATCCAAGAATAAGTTCTTATAAGGAAGTTCATCCACATAGGAAGCATAACAAGCAACACCATTATGCTTTGAGTTCTAAATTTAAGTTTAGAAAGAAAATACGCAAAAGGATACCCAATAACAAGGCATATAGCGGTAGCAGCTATACCGTAAAGGATAGAAAGAAGTATTGTAGATGTATAATCCGGAATTGCTTTTATGCTCTGAAGAGAAAAGGCACCTGTGGAATCGGTAAAAGCATAATACACAACCATAATAAGCGGAGCTATTATAAATAAAACAGACCAGAGAATATAAGGCTTGTCAACAAGATTTTTTGATAAACTATTTTTCATCTCCGTCCTCCCACTCATAATCAGCATCGTTTATGTGGTCAAACTCGTCTGAGAAGAATGAGTAATCTCCGAACTCACCGCTGTATTCACTGCGTTTCATGACATGAATAGAATCGGCGTCAATATACATACCGATAGTCTCTCCGACCTTATGATATTCAGTAGTCTGAACAAGCCAGATAAAGCCGCCGACATCAACAAATGTTTCAAAAAATGTGCCTTTGAATACAACATCGGTAACAACACCGGGAAGAGTATCTTTCTCCCCTACTTTTTTAATTGAAATATCCTCAGGGCGAATAACAGCCTCAACACGCTCATTAGGCTCAAAACCTTTGTCAACACAGTCAAAAGTAACTCCTGATATCTTGACAAAATAGTCTTTAACCATAATTGCATCAACTATATTTGACTCTCCTATAAAGTCTGCAACAAAAGCATTTACAGGTTCGTTATAAATATCCTCAGGAGTTCCAATCTGCTGAATCTTACCCTTATCCATTACAACAACCCTGTCGCTCATTGAAAGAGCCTCTTCTTGGTCGTGAGTAACATATATAAATGTAATTCCGAGCCTTTTCTGTATTGCCTTAAGCTCTTTCTGCATATCTTTTCTGAGCTTTAGATCAAGAGCGCCTAAAGGCTCATCAAGTAAAAGAACATGTGGTTTATTTGCAAGAGCTCTTGCTATTGCAACACGCTGCTGCTGACCGCCTGAAAGACTGTCAATAGACCTCTTTTCAAAGCCCTTAAGATTAACAAGTTCTAACATCTCAGCAACAGTTTTTCTAATCTCAGACTTGCTCATTTTTTGTATTTCCGGCCCGAAAGCAACGTTCTCAAACACATTTAAATGCGAAAAAAGAGCATAACGCTGAAAAATCGTGTTAACCTTTCTTTTATGAGGCGGGATATTATTTATTACCTTTCCCTCAAAAACGATTTCACCTTCATTAGGCTCAACAAATCCCGCTATACAGCGAAGAGTGGTCGTTTTGCCGCAGCCTGAAGGTCCGAGCAGCGTTATGAACTCTTTTTTGTTAATTGACAGATTAAGTTTGTCAAGAATTACATTTTCTCCGTATTTAACGGTAATATCCTTAAGATCAATGATTTTTTCCAATTATGCACTTCCTCTTTGTAGCCCGATTTAACGCGAAATGCGTCATTTAGATAAATATATCAAATTGAGAGGAAATGTCAATAATTTCAGAATATTTTTTTCAAAATTTCTTCACCGTTTGCAACTTTATTTACTGTATCCGCCACAAGTGAAAAGTCGCATACCATTGACTTGGTTTTATGAACACAATCATCCATTCCAAACGGCACAAAATAATAGTTTTTATAATTCATTAAGTTTCCGATATTTTTAGCAGCAGCTCCAAGCGCATCATTGGTTGAAACGCCTAAAATTACCGGCCGTGAATTTCTCAAATGACTTTTGGCTGCCATAGTTACAGATGTATCTGCTATACCGTTAGCAAGTTTAGCAAGCGTGTTGCCGGTGCATGGCACGATACAAAGAATATCAAACATTTTTTTCGGTCCTATTGGCTCTGCCTGTTCTATTTTATGGATAATGGGTTTGCCTGTGAGTTCAGTTATCTGTTTATGGAAGTCAGCGGCATCACCGAATCTTGTATCAGTATTGTAAGCCGTCTCGCTCATTATTGGGTACACATCATATCCAGCATCAACCAAATCCTTAAGAGATTTTAAGGATTTCGAGAAGGTGCAGAACGAGCCGGTAAAAGCGTATCCTATTTTCAAAGTTTTTCCCCCTCAATAATGTTAACAACCGCCTCTCCGATTATTTCTCCTGCGGTTTTTTGAGTATAGACTGAAGGCATACCGCGCCCGTTGATAAGTTTAATTCCCAAGCTCTTCGCAACCAACGTATCTACTCCGCCGGGAAATGATGCGAGGTCGAGAATGAGAACACCTTTTTTGAGTGCTGTGAGCTCATCTTTAGTCAGCACGATATGAGGAACTGTATTTATAACTGTCTCTTATACACAT
>URIN01000032.1 GCA_900547915.1 uncultured Clostridium sp.
AGATAGGAGTCCGTCTCGTGGGCTCGGAGATGTGTATAAGAGACAGCTATTATTTCTACTAATGTGCCATTAAGTGCAACAAATCTATGAATATTATTGTTATATTTATTAGCAGTTATGCCTTTTACCTTTTCATAGAAATCAATGTAATTATTCTTTGCTTTGTCATAATTAAGTTCAATAGGCGAATTGTCTTCGTAGTCTTTTTCAGAATATTTCATATCGTGATTGCCAGGACAAAATATATATGATTCACCATCTGTTCCATAACCACTTGTCATTTGACAGAAAAAATCTTTTGCTTCTGCAAACTCTTTTTCATCAGCAGAAAAGGTAAAATCCCCTGATACAATAACTTTTGAAAATTTTTTAAATTTTATTGAATCCAACTTGTTTTTTAAAATATCAAATATTTGGTTGTTACTGCCAACAGATTTTTTGAAAGCAAAATGATTGTCAGAGAAGTGTAAATCAGAAAGCCATAGTAATTGATTGGTGTTAGCTATAGAAAAGGATGTTTCAACATTTCCGTTTCCCGGAGCATATGAAACAATTTGTCGATTTTCATCATCAGTTTTAGCTTTTCTTAAAAACCAAATGGTGCATTGTTGTTCAATTAACTCATTTAAATTATAAACCTTTTTATTATTAAAAACAGAAAACGGAGACGTTTTACTTGCAAAATGCTCATCAACTTGTACATAAGAATAATTGTTAATGTCTTTGTCAGGACTATCTATAGGTTCGGATATCTTGTCGAACTTGAACCACATTAAATATTCATTTTTATTGTAATACGCAGGTGTTGCATTCTTTTGTGGTGAAGGGATAGGATTATTGAAATCAAATTTTATATCTATACATTGTGCCCTTCTAAGTTCACTTCTACCTGAATCAAGTAAAAACACTTCAAAATGTGTATCACTAATAGCTTTTTCTGCTAATGATTTGAAGACTTCAAGCGCAACTTTTTCTTGTGGCTTCGCCCACCATCCCCACCAAACAAAACCTTTTGATGCAATTTTATCATTGTGTATCTTGATCGTGTTTTTTGAAGACAAATCTCTATATCTTAGTACTATTGTTTCAATTTCGCAACCCAAGATCGTGTCACATCCTTTCATTTATACAGCTTTCATACCACTCGTGAGGGAGTAAAGTCGAATTAAAAGCAGCTTCAAATAACGGGTACAATTCTTTATATGTTTTGCCGTTAGACACAATTTTCTTTAACTCCGATGTTTGCAGCGGAATGATTTTCATTCCTGCTACAGACTTTGAATAGTCTTGTGGATCGTAAAACGGCGTTGTTTTTCTGCTACGAAAATCAGAAATAACATTTATGTTAAGATAGTTTGTAGCAAATACGCAGTAAGAATTCATATTACCGCTGCGTATTAAATGCATGCCCAAATGTCTTGATACCGGTTCCATTTCCATTCTGCGCTGATTAGTACTGTCGGCAAGTGTTGCTTCGAGCAAAAGTGTATGTTCAGGATAGTACTCAGTTGCCTCATATTCATAAACTATATCTGCCTCGCCACCGGCTGCGTGAGTTTTAGGTAGTAAATCAGCGTCCAACGAGAGCTTCATATAATCAAGAATCTTACCGTGCCTTTCACTTGCTTTGTACCACAAAATACCAAGCACATATTCAAAAATCGTAGGTATATCAGCATTATCGGTAACCATACTTCTGATTTCATCATCATTTCTGGTTTCAAAGCAATCCAAAAGTGACAATATCTTGTCATCAGTAAATTTAGTATCTATAAGGTGCTGTAATCTCTGGTAGCGTGTATCCTCCAAAGCAGCACGGGCCGATTGCATATCAGAAACATTTATGCCGAGTTCTTCATTAATTCCTGCAACAATAGTGTCATCATCAACTATGAGACATTCTGATATTTCTGGCATATCACAATCTTCATACAGCAATTCAGAAGAAGTAAATGCGTCTTGATATAATTTCGCTGCTACTGATTTGAAAAAGTGTTTCGGCACTATGTCAAATTTTATAGTATCATCCTCAAATAACACTACATCCGTTGTTTTAATATACCTACGATTAAGGTCAAGATAGTCTGAAAGCGTGGCTTTCGCCTTAAATAAGTGCATTATTTTAAAGAAAGCAATTTTGAAGGTGTTTTCATCTTCAACTTCGTTAAATAGGGTTGTTTTCAAATGTGCCACAGGATGGTTACTAATTGCCTTTTCAGAGGTGGTATCAAATAAATAATTGCGCCACCATTTCCCTATTTTTATATCTCTTGTTGCATCATAAACAGATATCAAGTTATCTATATCGTTCAATACGAAAACTCGGTGTAATGCTTGATACAACTTAAAATACGGCTTATCGTATTGTCGACTTTTTCTGTTGAGTCCTATTTCACATATCAACTCTTCTGTAACTTCATTATCAATAAAATAATCCAAAGCCGTTTTGTAATTAAGCATTCCCATCAATCGATTTACAATGATTTCATCAATAGATATATTTCTGCAACGCAATTTGGATATACCGTCAATAATTTCGTTCGTTTCTGTTTCGCCAATGCAAAGAGGTAAAAGATATGTATATTCATCAAGTGTTAAATAATCAAATTTATTCAACAAATGAATCAATACCATAAATGGTCGCACAGTGTGTCCGTCCACATTATAATATGTTTTCAGCAATTGCTTCAAATAGATATAGCTGTCTTTTGCTATTTGAAATTGATTATCAGAAGAAAAATCATTTTCTAAAGTGATTTTAAGCAGTGCTTTACCGGCATTGCTTAGTTTTCTTCCATCATCTATTAACCCAATATCAACTAAGCCCGAAGTTTTTTCACGAGCGTCTTTTGGTTTGTTTCCGGCATTGCCTTCAACAAAGTCTTTAGATTGCATAAAATCATAATAACGAGTTTGTAAATCTTTATTTCCCGACCAGCTTTTACTCTTATTCTCTTCAAGCTTCCAAAACTCATCTAACAACGAAAGTTGTTCTTCAATAGTTTTATTGAAATTTTTTGTTCTAAAGCTGGTTGTTCCCAGACTCCAGCAAAAGCTTTTATACGGAATCACATTCGGCATAACCGTACTCTCCTCAATAATTTGTTATTAGGACTTCCTCAGTAACGGAGGACTTATCTTTAGTTTGATAATTTGAATTCGAGTAGCTATAATTGAGTTGTATTACCTTATATTTTTCTGTGTTTTTTTCAAGCCACTCAATTAAAATACTGTTTTCCTTACCTTTACTTCTCAATACATTAGACAAGGCAAATCGAATATTCCTATCATTCAATTCGTCTAAAAAAGATAGTAGGTCTTTTTCATCTTCTTCACTCCAACCGCCTTGCTCGTTGTATGTGGCACAAGTAATCAAGTATGGCGGGTCAACATATACAAAATCCTTTGATGTTAACTTCGATGTATCAAATTCTCTAAAGTCACGGCAGGTAAAGATACAGTTTTGTTCTTGAATTTTGTCAATAAAATCAATGAGTTTTTGTTCCATCTTTTTATTGAAATCTCTTTTTCCGACCGGTAAATTAAACTCGCCGTTTGAATTAAATCGAATTTGATTATTAAAAGCATATACGATTATTACATAAAGCATAACATAGTAATAATAATCAAAGTTTTCATTTGCGTGTTTTTGATTAAAATCCGCACGAAGTCTTAAATATCCTTCTCTGTTATAATTACCAAGTCCTTTGCTGCTTTCACAGCCGTAGTAGTCATATCCGTATTCACTTACAAGTGATAAGTTGTACTTTTCTATAATTTCATAAATCCATTCTAAAACAGATTCTTTATCAAGATTCTTAAACGTATTATACAAATAAAGTAGGTTTTCATTTAAATCATTATAAATAACTCGGTTGCAATCAACATTGATACCAACATTACATCCACCGCAAAATAAGTCTACAAACACATCTATGTCTTTTGGAAAAAGCGGCAATATTTGAGGTAACAATTTATATTTGCCGCCGGTATAATTAAGCGGTGATTGTATCATCTAATTTACTCCTCGTTAAAACAAATACACAAAAATAATCTTTCGGCATTTTCTGAAATGTCAGATTTTCCGGTTGTAAATGCTTTGTAGCTTTCTTCAAAAACCTTTACAGTTCCTTTTTGACTCAGTATTCTCATAATATCATCGTCGGAAATCTTGGCGTTAGAACGGCAATTTCCTTTTTCAGCCATATTATTATATGAAAGTAGAATGTATTTGGCTTTAATATCGTTTATCAGTGTTTCAAATGCTTTTGTTGCTCCGATTGTACAATATTTACTCTTCATTCCGCTTCTATCCATCTTCTTGGCGACACCAAAAACCTCTGGTTTTTCCCAACGTGCAACATTTTCAAGCAAATGATATGAATCACAATATTGTCTTGAATTATACGGCGGATCTATATAAACGAGGTCAGCCTCAATCCTCTTAACAAGGTTATTGGCGTCCTCGTTAAAGCATTGATTTTTGGGATTGTTGTTAACTTCAGCCAAGGGAACATAAAGTTCCAACGAACCTTCGAATTTTGCCCCTTTTCTGTATGCATCGTAATGTCCGCAGGTGACAGCAATTTTGTCCATTGCATACAGTAACGATGTAATTAAGATTGCTCTTTCTCGATTATTTAAATTGCCTTTTTTATAATTTCGTTCTATATCCTCTCGAATATATCCGATTTTAGCGCAATCTTTTTTACTGAAATAGGTATCTGCAAAATTGCGTGTCATATAATTTTCCCCACAATTAGTTTTTGCATTGTACCTAACAACATAATCAATTATTTTTTGTTGATCATAGCTTTCAGCACCAAACCAAGCAAAATTGCAAATATAGTTGCTATACATCAAATCATTTGTAATAAGGGCCTTATCTACAAAAGCAGAAGAAACTGCACCGGTTCCCGCAAAAATATCTGCAACTGTTTCAATATCGGCGCATTCATCATTTACAACGCCAGTGATAAACGAAAGCAACTTGTATTTATTTCCTAAATAACGTCTATTGTTTATCAATGAGGTTTTATATGTTGTTTCAGTTGCACTCATTGTAATTCCTCCGCTGATTTATTCTAACTTAATCTTAATTATAAATTAAATATCGTCCATTAAATCGGACTGGATTCAAATATCTTTAAAAAACTCGGAAAGTGATACATCCAAGCCGTTTGCGATTTTTTCAATATTGACGATTGAAATATTGCGTTTACCGAGTTCAACGCTTGCAAAATAAGTTCTGTCCATACCTATTTTTTGAGCAAATTTTTCTTGACTCAATCCGGTATGACTTCTTAACTCTCGTATTCTATTACCAATTTTATCTGTAATCATAATGTACCCTCGATATTAAATTGCACATACCGCAGACTATATTTATACAGTTTAATTATATGTTTAATCCGCAAATAAGTCAACTGTTTTTAAGCAACAAAAAAAGCGGCAGGGATTGCTCCCTGCCGCCGTTGTGTTTATACCGTGTAAATTATATCTGCATTTACTTTTTCCGTTGCGCGATTACGGATATTATTCATCTTCTGTACCCACAACATCATATCGGTTGATTTGAGTTCTTCGGTAACATTTTCTTGTTCTGCAAGTTCTTTTACCAGCCGGAGAAAAAGGTCTTGAGCTTGTTGTTCAACATCTGCAAGATATGAATTGAGCTTACCGCTTGTCAGCAAATTGTAATAAAGCACCTTATGATTTTGCTTCAAATATCGTTTGTGTCGCATTGCCCAAACGCCGATATTCGTTTTCTTTTCTTCTTCCGCCGGTAATAAATCGGGCAACATATAGTCGCCCACCTGCGTATAAGTACCGCCTTGCTTTTCAAAAATTGTGTTTGCCATTTTGTTTTACCTCCAAAAATTTATTTATCTTGAGCGTGGGTTTTCACGCTTACGACCTTTAATATTTTCAAGCAACTCGTCAATCTGTTTATGCCCGAAAACCTTACGCAAAAGCTTGTAGTCTTTGACCTCTGAGCGCAAGTTCTCGTTTTCGCTTTTCAGCTTGCTGTTTATTTTCGATAACATTTCGTTCTCACGATAGAGATTGCCGTTTGTAATATTTAACCTATGATAACTGTCCCAACCTTCAAAGCAACGAGCCAACGCCGTCTTTATTAACGCTTTTAATTTTTGGATAAGCGGCTCTGCAATTTTAGTTTTATACGCTTTTGCAGTCATAAAGCCCTGCGGCTCGGACAGTTGATATTCGGGTGCATTATCGAGCATTTCTTCCACATTTTTTAAGTTTTCCAAACCATCATCATAGTTTAACACTCGCTCGGATAACACATTAAATTCTGCTTGTTTTACTTCGATTTTAGCCCCTAATTCTTCAAGTTCCGTCGCTCGTTCTTGCTTTTTGTAATCAAGAACAGACAAATGTTTTTCGTGCGTTCCTTTGTGTTCCCACTCAATTCCGTGGCGTTCCATAACAAATGCGAGTGCGGATTTTTCTGCGCTCACCCATTGATTCCACTCGGTATCTCCACGAGTTCCGCCTTTGAAGCCTTGTGTGGCTAACGCTTGTTTCAGGCTTACTCTCGTATCAAGTCCACGCTTGCTGCCGGTTGTGAACGGAACAAAATCAATGTGCAAATGAGGCGTTGCCTCGTCCATATGCAGATGAGCAGAGAACACTTTTAGGTTGGGATTTCGCTCTTGAAAGCCACGGTAATACTCATCTAAAATTTGTCTTGCAAGCTGTCCGTTTTCGCTTTCGGCACTCATATTTTCTTTATCGCCAATTTGTAAAATCAGTTCTTGAAAAGGCTTTTCCTGCTTTGAATTTCTAATTTTTTCATAATAGTTTTCTATTCTGCGGTCGGCTCTTGTCTGCTTTTCGTTGTATCTTTTTAGTGCTTCGTCAAACAATTCGTGATAGATTTTCTTTATCGGCTCGTTACAGTAATCAATGTTCAAATGCGTTCTGCTACCGTCAACATTTTCAGCCTTAAACTTGCGGCTGTTGTGATTTACCGAACCTTTACCCACCATTGCGCTTATCGTTCTTTGCATAAGTTACACCTCCAATCTCATAAATTTGCTCGTCCTCGGTTCTGTTACTCTTGCCAAGAGTAACGCAAAAGCACTTTTGACAGGCAAGCCCATCAAAAATGCAACCTGCAAGCAGGTTTTGCGCTCTCCGAGGGGCAAAGAGCCGCCTTTGAAAAGGCACTCTCTGCACACTCCGCTAAACTTTATCTGTGTCGGTCTGTGTCGATAGTGACGGTGATTTTGCCACCGCCTAAAACAGCGACACAACCGTCACACATCGTCACGCTGTTCATAAGTCAAACTAACTTTACGCCCATCGTGACAGCGTTTGTTTTGATAACTTATCCCATATTCATTAAACAAACGCCCAGCATTGATATTCAACTTCATAGTCAATGCATTTGCTTTCATATCAACGCCGAGAAATTCAACAAGCTCCGTTGGACTGCCATACCATTCGGGATTTTCATTTGTAATTTTGCCGGCGATATTTTCAAGCAATGGTTCGGGCGGCAACTTCCACAGTTCTGTTTCTGTTTTCTCAAGCTCCCATATAAGCATTTCAGGATTACGGTTCAGATAAATTTTCTGGTCGGGCTGGTCTCTGCCTGATACTTCAAGCGTGGCGGCATTGCCTGTACGCTTTTCTTTCCGAAGAATAAAACCTCCGTCAGCGGCGCCGAGCAATCCGTTAGTGCCTGAAATCATATCAAATTTATCGTCGGCATTTTGCTTACGTGTATGGTGAACAAGCAGCAAACATATTCCGTAACTGTCTGCAAACTTTTTAAGCCTTGTTATAATCTCATAATCGTTTGCATAGCTGTAATTGTCTCCGCCGACTTCACGCACCTTTTGAAGTGTGTCTACGATAATCAATCTTGTATCGGAGTGTTCCGCCATAAATTTTGAGAGCTGTTCATCAAGTCCATTTCCAAGTTGACCTGCCGAAACAGAAAAGTATAAATTGTCTGTACTCTCCGTTCCAAACATTCTGTATAATCTTTCCTGCAATCTGTGGTAGTCGTCTTCGAGAGCAAGGTATAGGACAGTTCCTTTTTTTACATCAAAATTCCAAAGCGGTGTGCCTGTACTGATGTGATATGCAAGCTGTGCCATAAGAAAACTTTTGCCAAGTTTCGGAGCTCCTGCAAAAATATATGTTCCAGGGTAAAGCAAACCGTCAATCAATGGCGGTTTGCTTTGGTACACCGTGTTATATAACTCACGCATAGAAATCGTTTTCAAATGTGATGGATCGAGCTGTTGCAAAAATTCTTTTTGCATTTCTTCAAAATAATCATCTAAACTCTTGTCATTTTCGTTAAAATCAGTTATACTGTTGTTAATTTGTTTTAGGATTGACTGCTCCGTATCTGCGCCAACAGATACAACCGGAGCGGTCTTTTCTTTTTCTGTCATTCTGATACCTCCTTTAATCCGCCGAGAATATCGGCAATCATTTCGATTAAATCAAGTAATTCGTCATTGACTTCACCGCCGTTTTCAATCCTTTGTAATTCCGTAAGTACATCTGCAAGATTATTACGCAAAGCCTTATATACTCTCGGATTGCCTTGAACTACAACCTCTTTGTTTATAAGTCGCCTTGTGATATAGTCCTGTTTGGTTAAACCCGAAAGCTGAACATAGCGTTCAATCTGTTCCCACTCTTCGGGTGAAACTCTAAAAGCCACAGTCTTATTTCTCCAACGGTTATGTTCATCTTTGTTTTTAAGTGACATATTATTTTCTCTCCTTCCATAATTCATCAAGTGTATTCGCCATTTCGTTTTGTTTTGACGGATATATATGTGTATATCTATCGGTAATTTCCACGGTTTCGTGACCTACTCTATCCGCAATAGCAGCGGCTTGGTAGCCTTGATTTATTAAAAGCGAAACATGCGAATGTCTCAAATCGTGAATACGAATACGCTTTACACTTGCGGCTTTTGAGCCCCTGTCCATTTCGTGATGAAGATAGCTTTTTGAAATAGGAAATATCCTGTCGCTGTTATTCGGTGAATAAAACATTTTCAAATACTCTTGCATTTCATCACATAAAAACTGCGGCATTTTTATTGTTCGATTACTCTTTTCTGTTTTCGGTGGAGTAACAACATCTTCTCGGTGAAGTCGTTGATATGATTTATTGATTGTAACTGTGCCGCTCTTAAAATCAAAATCACCGGCGGTTAAAGCAAGCAACTCGCCTACACGGATACCTGTCCAATAAAGCATTTGAAAAGCATAGTAGGAAAGCGGCTTGTCCATCATTTCATCAGAGAACTTGCTGTACTCCTCCACAGTCCAATAACTCATTTCCTTGCGTTCTCCCTTACCCCTGTCTCTTATACACATCTGACGCTGCCGACGAATAGCCTTGTGTAGA
>URIN01000033.1 GCA_900547915.1 uncultured Clostridium sp.
ACCGTGTATTCCGCCGAGAGCACCTGACTGTGAACGTCGCACAACAGCCTTTACTGCACCCGAATATCCTTCCATATTTTTTTCAAGGTCTGAGAGCATCTTTGCGCGTGAACGTTTTTCTGAAAGTGCCGAAGTTGCCTTTTCAAGCTGTTCTTTGAGTTTCTGCGCCTTATCTGTTTTGCCCTTAAGTTTAAGTGTAAAACCGTTTACGGCATTTGTGTTTTCCTCTATCCTTTCCTGAAGGTCGGAAAGCATTTTTTCGCTTTTTTCTTTTTTCTGAGTTTCAGCATCTATCTCTGACTGAAGCTGTGCCGCAGCAGAATCGACATCGCCCTTGCGGGATTCGATTTCCTCCATACTCGACTGCGCCTGAGTAAGTTTAACCCTGTAATCTGAAAGCTTCATCGTGAGAGAAGCAAGGGTGCTGTTGAGCTGTGAGGAAAGTTTTGAAAACTCTTCGTTTGAACTTAATAGCTGCTGAGTTTCACCCGTTACTTTTTCAAGCTGCTGCCTTAAATCCTGTGATTTCTTGTCGCACTGCTCTATAAGCTCACGCTTCTGCGCTATGCTTTCGTCTATTGATTGATTGCCCTTTGCAACTGTTTCAATATCGTTTTCAAGTCTTTTTACCGTTTCTTCGTTATGTTCGAGATTTGCCTCTATTACCGATGCTTCACCGTCTTTTTTGAGTGCTTCCTCGTCATAACCTGCCGCAGTATTTCTTATCTCATCAATTGAGGCGTTTATCTTAACAGTTTCCTCAAGTGCCGCCTCAATATCATTTTCAATACTTTTGAGTTCATTTTCACAGATATTATAAGACTCGTTTGCGGCGTCTATTTTATGTTCTTGCTTGCGCAGTTCATTCGTAAATTTATTGATTTTATTTATCCAGACACCTATTTCAAGCGTTTTCTTTTCTTCCGAAAGTTTAAGGAACTCAGCCGCTTTTTCGCTCTGAGCCTTTAAAGGGCCTACACGGCTTTCAAGTTCGCCCAAGATATCGAGCAGGCGCACCAAATTTTCCTGAGCCTGGTCAAGTCTGCGCTGTGCGTCCGTCCTTTTATGACGAAAACGTGATATACCTGCCGCCTCTTCAAAAAGCTCACGCCTGTCCTCATTTTTAGCCGATATAATAGAATCGATCTTGCCCTGGCCTACTATAGAATACCCGTCAGCACCGAGACCGGTATCCATAAACAATTCATGAATATCACGGCGTCTTACAAGTTCTCCGTCTATCTTATATTCGCTTTCACCGCTTCTGTAATAGCGGCGTGAAACGGTTACGGTATCGCCCTTATCCTTAAGCGTTTTATCGCTGTTATCAAGTGTTAGGCGAACCTGCGCAAATCCAACCGGTTTTCTTGTTGAAGTACCGCCGAAGATGACGTCCTCCATTTTTGAACCTCTAAGGTTCTTTGTGGAGGTCTCACCGAGTACCCAGCGCACCGCATCCGAAATATTACTTTTTCCCGAACCGTTGGGTCCTACTACGGCGGTTATGCCCCTGCCGAAAGAAAGTTCCGTTTTATCGGGAAAGGACTTGAAGCCCTGCATTTCAAGTGTTTTTAATATCATTTAAATTATCCTCAGTTCATCTGGGCCTAAAGAGTTATTATACTTGATGTCAAGCTTATATCCTGCTTTTTCAAGTTCAGCAAGATTTGATTTTTTATTGCCCAGAAGTTTTGAAATAGATTTTTGGTTTATAAAGACCTGATGCTCGCCAGGAGGTGTCTTGACTATCTGATTGAACATCATTTTTGATATAACCATCTCGCCGAGGCATTCGTGGTAGCCGCCGGCAAGCATATTTTCCTTGACATCGCCGCTGGAATGAAGCCCCACTCTAATAACATCAATATTGTTCTGCTCAAAGAACTCAACAAGATCAGCACAAAGTGCAACAGTCTTTTTGAGAGTGGTCGGTTTATATTCGCCGCTTTCATAAAGCTTGGCAAGATATGTACCTTTGAGCACTACCGTGGGATAAATTCTGACGGTTTTCGGTTTAAGTTTAGCGAACTCCCTTGCTGTTGCAAAATCAAGACCGCGGTTTGACATATATAGGTCTGTCATCATCTGAAGCCCAAGCTCAAAATTTCTTTTTCTGATAAGATTTGCGGCGTTTCTGACATCTTCTGCCGTATGGCCGCGCAGATTTGCCGCAAGCACCTTATCATTCATATTCTGAGCACCCAGCTCAATTGAAGTAACGCCGTATTTTTTGAGAATTGAAAGTATCTCATCATCTATAAAATCGGGGCGTGTTGATATTCTTATACCCTTCACGCTGCCGTTTTTAACATAAGGATAAGCCGCCTCAAGCAGAGACACCATATAATCTCTGTCTATTGCGGTAAAAGAGCCGCCGAAAAAAGCAATTTCATATTCAAACCTGCTGTCTACGTTTGACCTGAGTGCCGTTTCAACAGTATCTTTGACATCCTGAGCCGTGGGCGCTTTCGTCTGCCCTGTTATGGTGTTTTGATTGCAGAAAGAACACTTGTGAGGGCAGCCTATATGAGGCACGAAAATAGAAATATTGCTTTTTCTCATAATCCCATCAACTCCAAAGCCTGCTTTGCCGCTTCCTGCTCAGCCTGTTTTTTGCTTCTGCCCGTACCCTTGCCGATAACGTTTGAATTAAGGTGAACCTCTATCTCATACCGTTTATCGTGGTCCGGTCCGCTTACATTTGTGACAACATAATTTAGAGTTTCTTCGTGACTTTCCTGAACTATTTCCTGTAATTTGGTTTTATAATCCTTGAAATTGATATGATGCGTTGCAACAGACGAATTAAGAAAACGCAGAACAAATTCTCTTGCGCACTCGATACCGCCGTCAAGATACACGGCTGCTATTACAGCTTCAAACGCGTTTTCAAGATTTGAATTGCGCTCTCTGCCCCCGTTTGCGTCTTCTCCCTTGCCAAGATACAAATAATCCCCGAGGGATATCTGACGCGCGTATTCTGAAAGTGACGCGGTGCACACAAGGCCTGAACGCAGCTTTGTAAGATCTCCCTCCGGCATTGACGGAAATCTTTTATAAAGGAAATCCGCCGATATCAGCGAAAGCACAGCGTCCCCCAGAAACTCAAGTCTTTCGTTGAACGGACCGGAATTTCTGTTTTCATTGGCATAACTGCTGTGAGTAAGCGCCTGTTTTAAGACCGATTTGTCTTTAAAGACATAACCGATATTATTTTCAAGTGAAGATAAATTACTGTTCATTTACATCAAATGCCTTTTCAATTTCATTTATAAGATCGTTTTCAAGAAACCAAACCGCCTGCTTGATAGCGTTTTTAAACGTGCGAGCGTCAGCACTGCCGTGCGCCTTGATAACGGGTTTCTTTACACCGAGAAGCACGGCTCCGCCGTATTCCTTATAATCAAACTGCTTTTTCATTTCATTTATTCCGCCGAGCACGCCGACAGCTGAAAGCATTGTGAAGATATTTTTCTTGAAAACGGATTTTACTTCATTCATAAGCGCTTTTGCAACGCCCTCATACATTTTGAGGACAAGGTTGCCGGAAAATCCGTCCGCAACTACTACATCTGCGTCTCCGAACGGTATCTGCCGCGCCTCGATATTACCGATAAAATTATAATCGGCATTTTTCATAAGAGCGTAAGCTTCTTTTACAACGGGCGTGCCTTTTGTTTCTTCTGTTCCGTTATTTACTAAAGCGACACGCGGATTCTGGAAGCCGAGAATATGCTTCATATAAAGACTGCCGAGCATACCGAACTGACAGAGGAAATCTGATCTGCACTCTGTATTTGCGCCGCAGTCAAGAAGAAGAAACGGCTTATTTACGCTTGGCATAACGGAAGCGATACACGGCCTTTTAACGCCTTTTATCCTTTTGGTAATAAGAGTTGCACCCACAGTGATTGCACCTGTGTTACCCGCTGATACGAAAGCGTCTCCTGCACCCTCATTAAGTAATCTAAAGCCTGTGCCCATACTTGAATCGGATTTTTCCTTGAGAACGGATTTTGCGCTGTCCGTCATAAGAATATCCTCTCCAGTGGCATTGGCAATTTCTGTTTTTTTAAGCTTTATATTATTATCTTTTACGCATTTGCGGATCTTATTTTCATCGCCCACAAGAAGTATATCAGTGCCGAATTCATCAACTGCCATCTGTGAGCCTTTTATTATTTCAAGCGGTGCGTTGTCTCCTCCAAACGCGTCAACAATAATCTTCATCGCTTATTATCCTTTCCAAAGCGCCTAGCGCTCTTTCAGCCAAAGCAGAGTAACGCTGCTTCTTATCCCTTATTTTGGGCTCAATGGGCGGCAGAATTCCAAAATTAGCGCCCATTGGCTGAAAGTCCTTAACTGTTTCATCACTTATATATGAGCAGAGCGCTCCCGTCATTGTAACTGCGGGAAGCTCCTGCGGAGCTTTTCCGTGAGCAATGCGCACTGCGTTTTTACCTGCTATTATTCCAGATGCCGCGGATTCCATATATCCCTCAACGCCTGTTATCTGCCCTGCAAAAAATACATTGGGCTGTTTTCTCAGTTGAAAAGCGCCGTTTAGCAGGCGCGGCGAATCAAGAAACGAATTTCTGTGCATAACGCCGTATCTTACAAATTCCGCATTTTCAAGCCCGGGTATCATTGAAAAAACTCTTTTCTGTTCACCGAACTTAAGATTTGTCTGAAAACCGACAAGATTGAACATTGTGCCGGCAGAATTCTCACGCCTAAGCTGAACTGCCGCCCAAGGTCTGTGGCCTGTTCTAGGGTCAACAAGTCCAACCGGTTTCATCGGTCCGAATCTTGGTGCGTCCGCTCCGCGTTTTGCAAGTTTTTCTATCGGCATACATCCTTCGTACACATCAAAATCGTGAAGGACTGCACCCTGGGCATTTACAAGTTCTGATATAAAATTCTCATACTGCTCTTTGTTGAAGGGGCAGTTGAGGTAATCGCTCTCGCCGCCTCTGCCGTAGCGAGAAGCTCCGAAAACTATATCCATATCAATACTGTCCGCCGTAATTATGGGAGCGGCGGCGTCATAAAACGAAAGATAATCGCCGCATAATGATTTTATGCTTTCGCTCATAGCTCCGTCAGTAAGAGGACCTGTGGCAACTATCGTTACGGTGCCGTCCTCAAAAGGAATTTCATCAACCGTGGAGTTTACGACCGTTATATTCGGGTGTGATCTGATTTTCTCGGTAACCGTGGAGGAAAATATATTCCTGTCTACGGCAAGAGCTCCGCCTGCTGCTACTGCGCACCCCCTTGCAACGGGAACGGTAAGTGAGCCGAGGCGTGCCATTTCTTCTTTTAAGAGACCTGCGGCGGAATCTATCCTTGCGGCTTTAAGGGAATTTGAACAGACAAGTTCTGCAAAATCGTCCGATTTATGGGCGGGTGATCTTCTGAGCGGTTTCTGCTCAAACAGCATTACCCTTTCACCGGCGTTTGCTATCTGCCACGCGGCTTCCGTGCCGGCAAGGCCGGCTCCGATAACATTAAATTTCATATTTACTCTTCGCTTTTCTTTTTCCTGGCGGGCTTTGTAAAACCACAGCCTTCAGTATCAGGGCAATACAGCACATTGCCTTTTCTTCTGAACAGTGATTTGCCGCAGCGAGGGCATACTTCATCGCTTGGAATATCCCAAGTCATAAAGTTACATTCAGGATAATTTGAACAGCCGTAGAATGCTGCGCCCTTTCTTGTTTTCTTTTCAATTACATCGCCGCCGCAGCGCGGACATTTTGCCTTTGTTTTAAGCACGAGCGGCTTAGTATTCTTACATTCAGGATAACCGGGGCAGGCAAGGAACTTACCAAATCTGCCTACTTTGACGACCATATTTCTGCCGCACTTTTCACAGATTTCGTCTGTTTCTTCTTCCTTGAGTTTTATCTTTACGCCCTGCATTTCCTTTTTTGCTTTTTCGAGCGGCTTTTCAAAATCATCGTAGTAACGGCGTATCATATCGATATAATCTTTTTCGCCGCTGTCTATCTTATCAAGATCCTCTTCCATTTTTGAGGTGTATTTTACGTTTACGATATTCGGCATTTTATCCTTTAGCAGTTTTATTACCGCCTCTCCGAGTTCGGTGGGCACAAACTGCTTGCCTTCACGCTTAACATACTCACGCGAAACGATAGTTGAAGTTATCGTTACATAAGTTGACGGTCTGCCGACACCGTTTTCCTCAAGCGCTTTTGTAAGGCTTGCTTCGGTGTATCTTGCGGGCGGCTGTGTAAAGTGCTGATTGCCCTCAAGTGATTTCAGGCGGAGTTTATCACCTGTTTTAATCTCAGGCAACGGCGCCGAAGAATCTTTGGAAGCATCGTCTTTAGACTCTTCATAAAGGACGGTAAATCCGTCAAACTTAACCGTATATCCCGATGCGGTAAACACATAATCTCCCGCAGTTATCTCTGCACGTACAGTCTCCTGAAGGCAGTTTTCCATAAGGGAAGCTATGAAGCGTTCCCAGATAAGTTTATAAATCTTATACTGATCACTTGTGAGTGATGATTTTACCTGTGCGGGAGTTACGCCCGGCATAGAGGGACGGATAGCTTCGTGGCCGTCCTGAATATTGCCCTTTGATTTGAAAAACCTGGGTTTTTTGGGCAGATACTTTTCACCGTAATTATCAAGAATGAACTGATTGCCCGCAGCACGTGCTTCATCTGAAATACGAAGCGAGTCGGTACGCATATAGGTAATAAGACCGACTGTGCCGAGATTTTCAACATCAACACCTTCATAAAGTTCCTGAG
Organism: uncultured Clostridium sp.; assembly: GCA_900547915.1. Taxonomy (GTDB): domain Bacteria; phylum Bacillota; class Clostridia; order Oscillospirales; family Acutalibacteraceae; genus Eubacterium_R. The sequence goes on from URIN01000033.1 coordinate 6,786, forward strand.
CTGCTTTCATAGTTCTTCTTGCCTGGAATGAAAGTCGTCTTGAAGCCTCCTGCTGAAGGGTTGAAGTGATGAACGGCGGTGTGGGGCTCTTTTTACGTGTGCCCTTTTTAACTGATGTTACAATATACTCAGCGCCGTCAAGATCACTTAAAATCTTATCACTTTCCTCTTTGCATGTTATTTTTATCTTTTTGCCGTCCTTACTGTTTATGGCTGCCGGGAAAGTTTTTTTGCTTGGGGGATTTGTGAACTTAGCGTCTATTGACCAGTATTCTTCAGGTTTAAACGCTCTTATCTCCTCTTCCCTGTCAACAACAAGGCGGAGCGCTACTGACTGAACTCTGCCCGCCGAAAGACCTCTTCTTATCTTCTGGCTGATGAACGGGGAAAGCTTATAACCGATAAGCCTGTCAAGGATACGTCTTGCCTGCTGTGCGTCTACAAGATCTATATCTATACAGCGTGGCTGTTCCATACCCTGCTCAACGCCGTGCTTTGTAATTTCGTTGAAAGTAACTCTGTTTTTCTCTTTCAAATCAAGACCCAAAATAGTTGCAAGATGCCAGCTTATTGCTTCTCCCTCTCTATCAGGGTCCGTTGCGAGATAGACATAATCTGATTTATCCGCTTTTTTCTGAAGTTCTTTAACAAAGTTTTCCTTACCCTTGATTATTGCGTATTTGGGGGCAAAATCGTGCTCAATATCAACCGAAAGTCTTGCTGACGGTAGGTCACGTACATGACCCATTGAAGCAACGACTTCAAACCCTTTTCCTAGATAGCCTTTTATATTCTTTGCCTTTGCAGGCGACTCAACTATTACAAGTTTTGACATATTGTGATTAATTCCTTTCAGGATAATTTATATCTTTTTCCGCCGGCACTCTGAACGAGATCTGCAATCTCCAAAGCTGTGAGCGCAGTCAGAACAGCACCTGTGCCGAGTGATGTTTTTGCGGCAATTTCGTCAACGTGCATATAATCCTCGCTGAGAGCTCTGTAAACCTTGAGCGTATTACCGCTCAACTGGGCGGCAGCTTTCTGTCTTTCTGCTCGTTTTGCTCTGCTGGCGTTTAGGTTTTCAAACGAAATACCGCTTGTTTCCTTTGCGTTTACGGCTTTATGCGAAGTTTCTTTCATTATGGTGTCCACGCTTTTCGCGGCGCTGACATCTAAGCCGAAGCGCTCCGCATAGGGATAAACAAGATCAAGCGGTTTTGTTACCACAACTGCGCCTTGATCAATAAGCTTGTTTGTGCCTGCGTATTCAGGTTCCAGAATGGAACAAGGAACAGCATAAACATCTCTGCCCTGATCAGCCGCATATCCCGCTGTAATGAGGCTGCCGCTTTTTACTCCTGCCTCAACAACAAGAACGCCGAGCGAAAGGCCGCTAATAATTCTGTTGCGCACGGGGAACGTGTATCTTGAAGCTTTTGTAAACGGCTGAAATTCCGTAATGAGAGCACCGTTTGCGGCAATTGCGTCTCTTAACGGTTTGTTTTCCATAAGGTAATTTGTGCCAAGCCCGCAGCCGAGAACGGCAACTGTTTTGCCGCCGCTCAACACAGCGGCATTATGTGCGGCGGTATCAACGCCGAGTGCTCCGCCAGATACAACAACTGCGCCGAGTTTTGCAATTCCCCTGCTCATAACATCGGCAGCTTTGACTGCATAATCGCTTGCCTTTCTTGTGCCGACTATGCCTATTGCCACACTATTGTCTATATCAGGCAGATTGCCTGCAACATAAAGCACTGCGGGAGGATTATCTATTTCATAAAGGCGGCGTGGATAATTATCGTCATCTGGAGTTATGATCTGCCAGCTGTTGAGCCTGCATACCGTTATAACATCCTTTGCCTGCGAAAGCGAACAGTTTTTCAGGTGCTCCACCTGGCGGGGAACAAGCACAGGGCTCATTTTCCACTCTGTTTCGCCTGCGTCATATAACTCTTTAGCACCGCCGAAATATTCTGTTATTTCTTTTATTCTTGCTCCGGCGCCGAGTGCGCTCTGAAGCCATATCCAATACGGTGTATTGCTATTCACCCCAGCATCTCCCACATCACTATTGCAGCGGCTACGGAGGCATTAAGGCTCTCCGCCCTGCCGAGCATATTTATGGTTACGAGCCCCGAACAGGCTTCTTTTACTTCATTCGAAACGCCGTTTCCCTCATTGCCTATGACGCATATATCAGAACCGTTAAATGAAATATTTTTAATATCTGCGGCTGATGAATCGGGAACAGCGGCGTAAGAATTAAAGCCGAGTGAATTCAGTTTTAATATTTCATTTTCAAGATCTTCACACAGCATAATGGGAAGTCTGAGTGCGCCGCCCATTGAGGAGCGCAGGACCTTGGGGTTATACAGATCACAGCATCCGCTGAAAACAGCGCCGTCAATTCCGAGCGCCTCAGCCGTTCTGATTATTGCGCCGAGGTTGGCAGGGTCCTGTATCTTATCCCTGTCTCTTATACACATCTCCGAGCCCACGAGACGGACTCCTATC
>URIN01000034.1 GCA_900547915.1 uncultured Clostridium sp.
CTCGGAGATGTGTATAAGAGACAGATTTTAAAGATATATCAAAAACCAAGGAGTTCATAATGGATACATATAACGACATATGGCATGAAGTGCTGGAGTGTGTGCGCCCCTATGTTTCACAAACGGGTTTTTCCGCATGGCTCAGCGGTGAAAAAAACGGTTATCTCAAATTCACTGAATTTGAAAATAACACAGTTTATCTTCACTGCCAGAATGATATGAAGATAAGAATTATCAAAAGCCAGTATATTGAAAATCTTAAGAAAGCTTTTGAAGAAGTTATGGGTTTTCCCGTTGAGATTGAACTTGTGCTTGACGAAAAATCCGTAATAGATGTTGACCCGGAGCCTAAAAAAGAAGATGAAAACCGCTACCCCGTTCCGGAGGACAAGCAGGAGCAGTTTACTTTTGAAACTTTTATTGAAGGCCCTTCAAACAAATTTGCTTACAGAGCGGCTATCGCAGTTGCAAAAGATCCGGGCGGACATATCAGGCGCGACCATTCTTACGGCAACTACAACCCTCTTTTCATTTACGGAAAATCAGGTCTTGGCAAAACACATATTCTGAACGCTATCTGTTATGAAATAAGAAAGAATTTCCCTGATATGAAAATTCTTTACCTGCGCTCAGAAGATTTCGTAAATGAATTTGTTAACGCATTAAGACAGAAAACGGTTGATGATTTTCACCTTAAATTCCGCAACATAGATGTTTTGCTTATAGACGATATTCAGTTTATCGGCGGCAAGGAGAGAATGGAAGAGGAATTTTTCCACACATTTAATTCTCTTATTGAAAACGGCAAACAGATAGTTCTTACTTCTGACCGACCGCCAAAAGAGATACAGAGCCTTACAGAAAGACTTTGCACAAGATTTGAAATGGGTATTCTTGCCGATATTCAAAGCCCAGAATATGAAACACGCTGTGCTATTATCAAAAACAAAGCTGTTCTTTTGAATTTAAAAATTTCAAACGAAGTTGTTGAATACATTGCGGAAAAAATAAAAACAAATATCCGTCAGCTTGAGGGCACTGTTAAAAGACTTTCCGCGCTTAATGAGCTCACAAACCGTGAGCCGTCAATTGCTCTTGCGCAGAAAGTTATCAAAGATGTTATTGATGACGATATTCCTCCGATTCCCGTTACGGTTGAAAGAATTATTGAGGAAGTTTCAAGAATGCAGGGCGTGCCTGCCGAGGAGATAAAATCAACAAGGCAGAAAGCAAACATCTCTCTAGCGCGCAAAATGTGTATGTATATAATGCGTGAGGTAACTACCCTTACTCTTGAACAGATAGGTGAAGAGTTCGGCAAAAATTATTCAACGGTAATTTACAGTCTTAAAGAGATTTCAAAGAAAATGGAAGAGGATTCCAAGATTGAAAGAAAGATAAATGACATTATAAATAACGTGAAAACCAATTCATAATTTTCAACAAGTTATTATCTTTTTAACAGAAAACTTTTTAACACCCCTGTTGAAAATAATTTTTTTCAACAACGGCAACATTTTTTCAATAATTGTTTTAACAGAAAAAATCTGCCTTAAACGGCGTTAGAAAAGGAAATTTAAGACTTTTAAACATTTTAAACATACCCTAATACTACTACTATAATTAACTTAATCTCAATCAGAATAATTTTGTTTTTTTCGAAACCCCACTTTTAGAGGAATTTGTTTCGGGAGAAAAAATTCCAATCTGATAAAATGAGAAAAAAGCACCCGTTGAGAGGGTCTTAATAATACAAAACATTATTTATAAAAGAGACGAAAAGAAACGGAGGATTAATATGAAATTTTCCTGCAATACAAAAAATCTGAATGATGCCTGCAACAATGTTATGAGGGCGGTCAGCACAAAAGTTACTATCCCAACAATAGAAGGTATACTTGTTGAGTGCGGATCAGATACCCTTAGCCTGACAGGATATGATTTTGAATTTGGTATCAATACTATAATGCAGGCAACGGTAAGCGAACCGGGCGCAATAGTTATCAATGCCAAAGTTCTTTCTGACATTATTAGAAAAGCTTCAAGCGAAACCGTAACTTTCGAAACAAGCGGAACCTCTGTTTCAATCATTGCAGGTGCGGCGCAGTACAATATTATGGGTATAAGCGCAGATGAATATCCCGAACTGCCGAGCGTTTCCGGCGGTGTGCCGCTGTTTATCAATCAGCACGTGCTTCAGCAGATGGTAATGCAGACTTTGTTTGCAGTTGCGGAAAATGAAAATTCAAAACAGGTGCATACCGGACTTAAATTTGAAATGAGTCTCAATCAGCTGCGCCTTGTCGGTGTTGACGGATACAGACTTGCAATAAGAACCGAAACTATAAAGTATGACGGTGAAGATATCAGCTTTATCGTTCCTAAAAAGACAATAAGAGAACTTATTAAAATTATTGGTTCTGATACCGATAAAGATATTCAGATAAGCGTTGGCAAACGCCACATTATTTTTGAAGTTGAGAATTACAGCATCATCAGCCGGCTTCTTGAAGGTGATTTTCTTGATTATGAGGCTGCGCTGCCCAAAACTTCAACAACAACAGTTCTTATTAATACGAATGACGCTATTGACTGCATTGAAAGAACTATCCCCGTAATTGAAAATAATGCCAAAAACCCGATAAGATGTCTCTTTGACAACGATGAAATGCGTGTTTCAACAGTTTCATCACTCGGCAGAGTTGTTGACTATACACACGCAAACATCAGCGGCGCAAGGGTTGAGATAGGATTTAACTCTAAATATCTGCTTGACGCACTCAGCGCGGCGGATACAGACCAGGTAAAAATTGAACTCGGCGGCCCTGTAAGCCCCGTTAAGGTTTTGCCTGTAAGTGATGAGCATTTTCTTTTCCTTGTTTTGCCTATGAGACTTAAAACAAGCGAAAACTAATTAAAAATTTTCAACATAAAAGCAGAAGAATATGAAAAAGTTAAACGCAAAGATTGCCGTAAGGCAAAAAGAAAAAATTCAGATATCAACACCGTTTATAAAACTTGACAGTCTGCTCAAATTTGCAGGCGCTGCCGAAACAGGTGCCGCCGCAAAACAGATTGTTCAGGACGGACGTGTAAAAGTAAACGGAGAAGTTTGCACGGCAAGAGGAAAAAAGATAAAAAACGGTGATGTTGTGTCTTTTTTGAAAACGGATTACGAGATAATCAATGAAGATTAACAGATTAGAAGCCGAAAATTTCAGAAATCTGAAAAATATTGCCGTTGATTTTGAAGACGTAAACATTATCTACGGCAAAAACGCCCAAGGAAAAACAAATCTGATAGAGGCAATTTATCTTTTCACGGGCGCGCGTTCTTTCAGAGGCGCAAGAGACAGTGAAATGATAGCTTTCGGAAGCAACAGCGCAAGGCTTAAAATTGAATTTGAGGGCAGCGGCAGAAAACAAACGGCGGAAATAATAACTGACGGCAAAAGAAAAGTAAAACTGAACGGCGTTGATAAAAAATCAACTTTCTCGCTTTCCGAAGAAATAAAAGCAGTTGTGTTTTCACCGTCCCACCTTATGCTTGTTAAAGGTGGGCCTGCAGAAAGAAGAAAATTTGCCGATGATGCCCTTTGCCAGATAAAAAGCAACTATTCCTCAGTACTTAAATCTTATAACCGTGCGCTTCAGCAGAGAAATATTGTTTTAAAAGATATTTCAATAAGTGCCGATTTGAGAAGTATGCTCTATGTGTGGGATGCGTCTCTTGCAAAAGAGGGAGCAAAAATTATATATCAAAGGCAGAAATATCTTGAAGCGCTTACACCGTTTGTAAGGGATATTTTCAGCGGAATTTCAAACGGCAGTGAAGATATAAAGATAAGACTAGCGGGCGATTTTGAATATGAGGGTCTTGAACAGGCTGAAATAGAGAAAAAACTTTTCAGAACACTTAGTGATAATCAAAATGCAGACATTCTTAACAAAATCACAAAAAGAGGCCCGCACCGTGATGATATTGAGATATTGATAAACGGCAAATCGGCAAGGCTTTACGGCAGTCAGGGTCAGCAGAGAAGCTGTGTGCTGGCGCTAAAACTTGCGGAGGCGAGCCTGCTTTATGAAAAAACGGGCATAAAACCCGCCGCCCTGCTTGATGATGTTATGAGCGAGCTGGACGAAAGAAGGCAGGACTATATTTTAAATCACCTTAAAGACTGGCAGGTGTTTATTACCTGCTGTGACGCGCAGAATATTCTGCGTCTGAAACAGGGAAAAACGATAAAAATGGAAAACGGCGCAATTTCGGAGGGCTGATATGTATATAAACATAGGCGAGGATTTTGTGCTTAAAACGGAAGATATAACAGGCATTTTTGATATGGACAAGACTACTGTGAATAAAGCCACAAGAGATTTTCTTGCAAAGGCGCAGAAAGAAAACAGGGTTGTTTTGACAAGTTATGATCTGCCTAAAAGCTTTATAGTAGCAAAAGACAAAATTTATATAAGCCCGCTCAATACGAGCACACTTTTGAAGCGGGCAGGTTGGGAGAAATAGGAATGAGCGAAGAAAACAAGATTGTTTTAGAAGAAGACGATATGGATACCTCCGTAAACGAAGAATATTCCGCAAAAGATATTCAGGTTTTGGAGGGTCTTGAGGCAGTCCGCAAAAGACCGGGTATGTATATCGGCTCAACGGGACCGCGCGGACTTCACCACCTTGTTTATGAGATTGTTGATAACTCAATAGACGAGGCGCTTGCAGGCGTCTGCACCCATATAGAATGTGAGATATTGCCTGATAATATCATCGGCGTGCGTGATAACGGACGAGGAATACCCACCGGCATAAATGATAAAACAGGACTTCCTGCCGTAACAGTTGTTCTTACCGTACTTCACGCCGGCGGTAAATTCGGCGGAAGCGGATATAAAGTTTCAGGCGGTCTGCACGGCGTTGGTTCTTCTGTTGTAAACGCGCTTTCCGAATGGCTTGAAGTTGAAGTAACTCAAAACGGTCATATCTATTCCCAGCGTTTTGAAAGAGGCAATCCTGTAAACGACCTGCATATTATAGGCGATTCAGACGGTCACGGCACTTATATCAAGTTTAAGCCGGACGGCGAGATATTTACAGAAACGCTTGTTTATGATTTCGATGTGCTTTCAAGAAGACTGCGTGAGCAGGCATTTTTGAATGCGGGACTTTCAATAACTCTTTCAGATCTCAGAAGTAATGACCCCGAAGAGCAGAAAAAAGAAGTTTACTGCTATGAGGGCGGTATAAAATCATTCGTTGAATATATAAACACAAGCAGAGGTCTGAATCCTATACAAAGCGAAGTTATTCATATCTCCACAACTAAAGAAGACAGAAGCGCGGAAGTGGCGCTCTGCTACACGGATTCTTATAATGAGATTTTGCTTTCATTCGCCAACAATATAAACACCATTGACGGCGGTACTCACGAAACAGGTTTTAAAACTGCGCTCACCCGTGTGTTCAATGATTACGGCAAAAAATTCAATATTCTTAAAGACAGCGATAAAAAATTATCGGGCGATGATGTTCGTGAAGGTTTAACAGCTATAGTAAGTGTAAAACTTACCGAGGCTCAGTTTGAGGGCCAGACAAAAGGTAAACTCGGTAATACTGATATTACAGGTCTTGTTTCCTCAATGGTATATGAAAAACTGATGACCTATTTTGAGGAAAATCCACAGACTGCAAAAGCAATACTTAACAAAGCGCTTGACGCTTCCCGAGCAAGAGAAGCGGCACGCAAGGCAAGGGATAACGCCAGAAGCAAATCCGGTCTTGAAAACACAAAACTTCCCGGAAAACTTGCTGACTGCTCTTCAAATGAGCCCGAACTCTGCGAAATATATATCGTAGAGGGTGACTCCGCCGGCGGTTCTGCAAAAGAGGGACGAGACAGGGTTCATCAGGCTATCCTCCCGCTTTGGGGTAAAATGCTCAACGTAGAAAAGGCAAGACTTGATAAAGTTTACGGCAACGAAAAGCTTATGCCCATAGTTACTGCTCTCGGAACAGGTATCGGCGAGGATTTTGATATATCAAAACTGCGTTATCACAAAATAGTTATTATGGCGGATGCCGATGTTGACGGCGCGCATATCAGAACACTGCTTCTGACCTTCTTTTTCAGATATATGAAACCTCTTGTTGAGGGCGGATATATCTATCTTGCACAGCCTCCGCTTTTCAAAGTTACAAAAGGCAAAAAGAATGCCTATGCTTTCAGTGATGAGGAAAGAGATAGCCTTATTCAGGAGATGGGCGGCCAGTGCGATGTTCAGCGTTACAAAGGTCTTGGTGAAATGGATCCCGAACAGCTTTGGGAGACCACTATGGACCCAGAATTCAGAACAATGCTGCGTGTAACTGTTGAAGACGCTCAGCAGGCGGACGAAACATTCAGCATTCTGATGGGCGATAATGTTGAACCCAGACGCGAATTTATAGAGAAAAACGCCAAATATGTTGAAAATCTTGATGTATAAAGGCTGAAACATAAATAAGGCTATTGATTATTACTTTGTTTTGGAGAGGTTTAAATGGCAGACGATTTAGTGCGTTATGACAACCAAAAAATTATTGATGTTGAAATAAATAAAGAGGTGCGCAAGGCGTTTCTTGATTATTCAATGAGCGTTATCGTGCAGAGAGCACTGCCCGATGTAAGGGACGGACTTAAACCCGTTCACAGGCGTATTCTTTACACAATGTTTGAAAACAATCTGTATCCGGACAAGCCTTACAGAAAGTGCGCGGACACCGTCGGCGCCGTGTTGGGACGTTATCATCCCCACGGTGACGCGTCTGTTTATGACGCAATGGTAAGACTTGCTCAGAATTTCTCAATGAGATATATGCTTGTTGACGGTCACGGTAACTTCGGTACGGTTGACGGCGACCCCGCCGCTGCATACAGATATACTGAATCACGCATGAGCAAGATAAGTATGCGTATGCTTCAGGATATAGATAAGGATACGGTTGATTTTGACCCTAACTATGACGACCGTTTAAAAGAGCCGTCCGTATTACCCACAAGATTTCCAAATCTTCTTGTTAACGGCTCATCGGGTATCGCCGTAGGTATGGCTACAAATATTCCGCCGCACAACATGAAAGAAGTTGTTGACGGAGTAAATTATCTTATTGACCACCCTGACTGTGATACTCCCGAACTCATGCAGTTTATAAAAGGCCCCGATTTCCCGACTGCGGGTATAATTATGGGCACAAAAGGTATCAAGGAAGCATATTCAACGGGCAAGGGCAAAATTTATCTGCGCGCCCGCGCCGAAATAGTTGAAGATAAGAGCGACCATTATAAAATCATAATTACCGAACTGCCTTATCAGGTTCGCAAGGCAGAGCTTATTGCCAAGATTGCGGAACTTGTTAAGGACAAGCGTCTTGAAGGCATTTCAGGTATCAAGGATTTTACAAACAGAAAGGGTATGCACGTTGAAATAACTCTTAAGAGGGACGCAAATGCCCAGGTAGTGCTCAATAATCTTTATAAAATGACGCAGATGCAGGTAACTTTCGGCGTTATCATGCTTGCGCTTGTTGACGGCGTGCCGAGGATACTTACACTTAAGCAGATACTTCAGAACTACATAAAGTTCAGAGAAGAAGTTATCACAAGGCGTGTAAGATATGACCTCAAAAAAGCAGAGGCAAGAGCACACATTTTAGAGGGTCTTAAAAAAGCAATTGATATTGTTGACGATATTATTGCAACAATAAGATCATGCAAAGGCGGCAAGACAGAGGCAAAACTTGCCATTATGGAGAAGTTTGATTTTGACGATCCTCAGGCAACCGCTATCGTAAACTTCCAGCTTGGTCAGCTGGCAGGTCTTGAGATTGAGAAAATAGTTAACGAGTTAGAAGAACTTGATAAAAAGATTGCTGATTTCCGTGATATTCTTGAGCACGAGGAAAGAGTTTTTGCAATCATTAAGGAAGAATCACAGGAAATAGTAGATAAATTCGGTGATGACAGAAAAACAGAGATAAGCGCTGTTATCGGTTCTGTTGATGATGAGGATCTTATCCCTGTTGAAGACTGCATTCTCACCCTTACAAATATGGGCTATATGAAGAGAATGACGGTTGATACCTATAAAGCGCAGAACAGAGGCGGCAGAGGCATAATGGGAATGAGCCGCCGTGAAGAAGACGTGGCAAAAACAATGTTCACCTGCTCTTCGCATGATGTTGTGTTCCTGTTTACAAATACGGGAAAGGTTTTCCGGAAAAAGGCTTACGAAATACCCGCATCTTCAAGAACTGGCAAAGGTATGAACGTTGTGAACCTGCTGCCGCTTGAAAAAGGCGAAACTGTTTCCGCAATGGTTAAAATACCCCAGGATGAGAACCGCCGTTATCTTTGCATGGTTACCAAAAAGGGTGTAATCAAAAGAACGGATATTGATGAATACCGCCATATCCGCCAGAGCGGTATAATTGCCGTAAATCTTGATGAGGGTGACGAGCTTGCCTATGTTGAGATTACAGACGGCATCAGAAAACTTGTTGTTGCCACACATAACGGTATGAGCATTTGCTTTAACGAATCAGATGCCCGCCTTATCGGCAGAACCGCAAGAGGTGTGCGCGCAATAATGCTTGAAGATGATGATTACGTAGTCGGATTTGCGGCTTCACTTGACGGATATGAATTGCTTACCGTTTCCGAAACAGGTTTCGGCAGAAAGAGCTCATTTGATGATTACCGTGTTCAGTCAAGAGGCGGTAAAGGTCTTATCAACTACCGCACGGCTCAGTACGGCAAGGTTGCAATGATTGCTCCTGTAAAAGAGGACGATGACGTTATTATGATAACGAGTGACGGAATTGTTATCCGCACACATGCTGATCAGATTTCCACTTTCCAGAGACCCAGCAAGGGCGTTAAAGTAATGCGTGTGAACGAGGGCGAAAAGGTTGCCACTATTTCAATTGTTGATAGAATTGAAGAGGAAAATTCCGAAACACAGGAAGCACCTGAAGTTCAGAACGAAACAGATAACGTCCAGTAATAATATCAAAATAAAATATTAAGCAAAGGCGCTGCCATTCGGCGGCGTCTTTTTCTTTATAAACATGGGCAATTGATTATTCTAATCCTGTCTCTTATACACATCTCCGAGCCCACGAGAC
>URIN01000035.1 GCA_900547915.1 uncultured Clostridium sp.
TTCAGGGGCAACGAAATTATACAGTTCAAGACTTTCCGCATATGTATCTTTAAGCTTATCTTTCTTTTCCCTGTCAGTATCACAGAACACCATAGGGATATTGCCCTTTTCCATTACATATTTTACTTCTTCTTTTATATTAACGTCAAAATACTGATCCCAGTCAAACGCAACAGCAGTATTCAACCCTTTTTCCGCATACTCAAGCATAAAGGTTTTATAATTCATATTTTTAACGTCATCATTTGTTTTTACACCGTGAGAACTGCCCCAAACACCAGTAAATTCTGAAGTCCAGCTTGCGGATGTTGAAGTGGTCTGCTCTGTATCTGTTCCTTTTTCTCCGCCGCAGTACGCCAAATAAATTCCGCCTTCATCCGATACGGTTCGTATGGCGCTTGAATTAAGAGTTGTGCTTTTGCTGCCGTTGAATTCATTTGTGTTTGTAAGAAGCCTTGCCGCCGCGTCCGCTCTCATTCCGTCAAAGCCCAAAAACAATACTTTTCTTGTCTTATTTTCTTTTGAAACAGCATTTGAATCCGAAATCTGGCATTCATCCAAATATGAATGCACTAAATTATAAATCTGGTATTGCGGAATTGCCGTTTCGGGAGTGTTTTCCCAAATCTGATATTCGCCCAATTTAGCTGTGTATTCGGGATCGGGCGAAACCTGATCTTTCTTTCCCTGACACGCCGAAAGTGTTCCTGCTATTATTGCTCCTGCAATAATGCAGCAGCATGCTTTTGCAAATTTCTTTTTATTCATAAATTTTCACCTCAACCCCATTTTATCGTTTTCTAATTGCTTTAACTTTAGAAAAAAGCTCATGAAATTTAGAAATTCTGCGATATTTAATAAACAATATTTTTTTAATGGTTGTATTTCTAAATTTTCAAGCGCTTTTTTGAAAGAATCATCCCAACCGATATGATATTATGAGCTTATCAAACACAATTTCTGCGGAGGAAAAAATGGTTTACAGATCAAACAAGGTATATACCTATCATTATGATTACACAAAATGCATGATGATGAAGCTGGGGCTGGCTTATCCCGAGCCGTCAGACACATCAAAAAGCCATGTGCTTATGACTTTTGAGCAGGCTCTTGATTGCATAAAGAAAATAGACGCTATGACTCCGTATATTACCAAAATATACTATTTGGTAGGCTGGCAATATAACGGTCACGATGATAAATATCCTGATTTTTTTGAAGTAAACAAAGCGTTGAAAAGAAAAGAGGATAAAACCGCAAGGGACAGTCTGATCTGGCTTTATGAAGAAGCAAAAAAATATAATTCCGTCATTAGTCTTCATATAAACTTCAACGACGCATATGATGACGCGCCGTCTTTTGAACTGTTTAAAAACAGCAGTGCTCTTATCAGAAAAAAGAACGGCGAGCCTGACCCGATTGAAAAATATAACGGAAAAGCCTGCTACAAAACCTGCTTTAAAGGTTACTGGGAATCGGGGCTTTTTAAAAAGCAGATAGACAAACTGCTGGAATATCTGCCGTTTCTTCAGGAAAGCAAAACAATACATGTTGACAATTTTCAGTGCTATCACAATTATGCTCCGCGTGTAACTATTGCGCAGATGCAGGATTACAGAAGAAAAATGATAGACTATGTATACAGTAAGGGAATTGACATCACTTCCGAATTTACATATAAAGAAGACGAAAGCCTGCCGAACAAACCTTTTTTGGGAATTCCCAGAGATCATCACTCTAAAGCACAGATGGACACAGTGGGCATTATTCCCGCAAGCTGGTGGTGCGCGCGTATTACAAGGCGTGAATTGGTTGAAATTCCTCCCCAGCTATACACCGGCGGAATGTTCAGAAATAAAATTTATGACAAATATCTTTACGGAAACATGCACGGTGAAGATATAATAAAAATTGACGATAATGAATGGCACAAAAAATTTCTTCATGAGTTTGCCACAGTGCAAGTGCCGTATCATTTTCTCTGTACAAAAAAGAGGCTTAAAATCAAAGGCTTTTGGTTAACTGAAAAATGTATATTTTCAGACAATGTTGAATCCAAATTTAAAAGCCGAACGATAACCCAAGACTCAACCGTTTTAAAATACAAAAGCACACTGTTTCTCCCATATGTGCATAAAGAGAACACCTATTTTGCATACAGCGAAAAAGGCGATAACAGGTGTTGGCCTGTAAATAAAAATGCTAAAAGCGCAAACATAAAGGAGATAACATCTTCAGGAGTTATATTCAGAGAACAGCTTAAAGTTAAGGACGGAAAACTTGGACTTAAAATAGACCCTCATCAGGCTTTATTGGTTGAAGTTGTTTATTAACATTAAGCGGTTATTGCTTAAAATTATTAAAGACCGGAAAGATTATGCATTACAGCACCTTCCCGGTCTTTTTATTTGCAATAATATATAAACTCAATCACCAAATATAAAACATATAACAATCAACAACTTGAATGATATACAGAAATCTCAAAGCATACATGCCTGTAAAAAAGGCGGCGAGTTATATAATTATTCGCTGAGAGTGCCTGCCGTTTTTCTTCTTTCGGCAAGTTCACGGGTGATGCGCTCCTTTTTTTCACCTACAAGGTCATAGAAGAACATAGGTATTGTGCAGATAAGAAGACTTATCGCAGGAACTATGGAGATAAGGCTGAACATACCCTGACGCACTGCGTGGCCCATTTCAAGCGGATTTGCCGTTACCTCTGCGTTTATTGACGCAACATCAAGATTTACTATCATATACATAACAACTATGAAGCCTGTTGCGAGCGCATTGCTGAATGAGGTTACGAAGCTCTGTATCGCCTGACCTGTACCTGCAAGACGCACACCTGTTTTCCACTCCATATAATCGAGGCAGTCGCCTATCATGGCAAAAGCACAGACATTTATGGCACCGAGCGGTATGCAGGAGATAACGAAAAACGGCACACATGCCCAGAAATTTTCATAACCGATCATATAGATGATAAAGCTGGAAGCAGAGCCGAGCAGCGATGTGCTGATTATTATCTGCTTATAATTGAATTTTTTGAAGACGAGCGGCATTACAAGCATTGTTATGAACATACCTGCTGCTGCGGCTACCTGAAATACGGTTGAGACAAGGCTTATGTTGGACTGAAGCGCCGCTTCACGCTCTGCGCCTGAAAGACCCGAGGGGTCTTTGCCGATATAAAAAGCGTATCTAGCAACATGAACTGCACCCGCCTGATAAAGATAGCGTGCAGCTGAAAGGATACCCATAAGAGCAGTGAGAAGCAGAGGTTTGCAGCTGATAATGATTTTGAAAACGCCTTTTTCGCCCTCTTTTTTCTTCGGCGGGGGCGCTATCTTTACACGCTCCTTGGTTTTGAAATAAACGGGAACAAACAGAATGTTGCCCACGATAGCGCAGAAAAGCGTTATGGTCATATACTTTGTTTCTTCAAGTTCAGTGCCGCTGAGCCCGAAACTCGGAAGAATAAATCCGAGCAGCATGAAAAACGCCATGGGTACGGCGGAGCCGACACCGTTTGAAGTACGTGCCTTACTGATAATAGCGCCTCGTTCATCCGGATTTGGCGTCATAAGATTTGGCAGGCTCCAAAACGGAACATCACTAACCGAATAAACTGTTGCCCACAGCAGATAAGTAATCACGGCATACGCCATAAGTGCGCCGCCAGAAAGATCCGGCGAATAAAACAGAAGAACCGTGAGAATAGCAATGGGAATAGGTGTGTAAATTATATAACTTTTAAGTTTCCCGTGCTTTGGATTTGCCCTGTCCATATAATAACCGAGAATGGGGTCGATAACAGCGTCCCATATTCTGGCAAGCAAAACGAGAAGCAAAACAAAAAGCGGTGTAAGTTTCAGAACATTAAGATAAAAGTCTGATATGTACGAACTCATTATGGCGTATACCATGCCCTGCCCCAGAGCACCTATCGCATATGCCATCCATTCCTTGGTGGGCACATAGTTTTTCATAAATTTTCCCCTCAAAAAATTTTTATAATAACCCTAAGCCGCGGCTTAAAGAGATATTACTGTATTATTGTTGTCTATCATATCCGCTTTAAACAGTGCATCGGAAAGAATTGGGCGTATCGCATCACGATACTGCGCCTTTAACTTTTGCGACGGAACAATACGAAAAACCGCGTCCGCAACAGCCATAAACGAATCGTATTCCGCACTGCCGGGTGCATAATCCCGCGTGCCGCCATAAATATTATTTATAACTGTAATAAGAAAATCACACACACGCACATCATACATTCTGGGCGCAACTTTACTTAATACGCCAAGCATTCTTCCGGCTTTTTTGAAAGTAAGTTTATCAAGCATTTTACCCGCCATATTGATAGGCAGTTTAAGCTTTTGTGACTGCTCTTTTTTCAAGCTGAAGCTCTCTCCGAGTTCACAGAAACGATCTATATCGTGTGCGGCGGAATAAAAAATATCGTGCAGCATGTAATCAAAATGTTCCTCAAGATACTGCAAATACGGTTTGCACTGCGTATCCCAGTTCATCTTTTCGGGGTGCAAAGTAGTTACAGAAAGCGTATTTCCTTCAAGCACCATTTTCCTTATGGGGCTGGGATAAGCGGTCAGGCATCCTGTGTTTATCTCATAAAAAGCGCCGCCGTTTTTGCCGTCATAACGGCTGATATTCTGCATATGCGTATGACCCGTGAACAGAAATCTGATACCGTTTGAAGCAAGGAACTCAGCAAAATCATCTGCATCATCTATCATCTCCTGAGGACTGAACATGCGATAAAATTTTACCGGAGCAAGAACGGGGTGATGGCACACCGCAAGCATTTCATCCCCTGCCGCTTTTGCGTCATCTATCTGCCCCTTTGCCCATTCAATCTGCTCATCGGAAAAGCCATAATTATCAGATCCCCAGCCTTCCCTGTCATCATTAAGCATAAGAATACGGTATCCGTCATCAAGCTTTGCGCAATATGAATTTGTTGGTTTATGTATACTGACAGCATCACTCAAACCGAAATCGTAATAAATATCAAAAAGCTGTTCTTTTGTTGCACACTCCACTATATATTCACCGTTTTCACCATACCCTCTTGGGTCGGGGCGAATATCGTGGGAAGCAGTTATAAGAAATATCTTTTTACCAGCCGCTTTAAGCTTTTTTAATTTTTCTGCAAGTGAAATATGCCCCGCCATCTCGCCGTCACAAACAACATCGCCCGTAACAAGGACGATATCGGAACTTTTGTCTTTGGCAATAAGCTCAAGCGCGGCATCAACAATGGCTTCGCTTTCAGCAACACAGCGCTGGTCATAAAGCGCGCGTTTTTCCCATTCTTTTCCGCAGGCGCCGAGCACTCTTGCGGGATAATAGTGTAAGTCAGTTATCTGAAAAAAGCTTAACAAGGCAAGACACCCCCTATTTTATTATAAAGGGTTTTGTCAAATTTACAACACATTTTTGCCTTAGACAGGTAAAATAAAGCGAAAAATAAAAGGTCTGCCTAAAGACAGACCTTAAATGTTTTACGCAATTAAAAAAGTGTAAATTACTTTCTTTTCTTTTTTGCTTTATAGTGCAGTGCGCGCAGTGAGTTGGCAACGGCAATCAGGCACACACCCACATCGCCGAAAACGGCAAGCCACATAGCGTTCTCATCGAATATACCTATGGCACAGCCGATTATGATAAAAACCTTTATGCCGATACTGAAAATAATATTTTCGTGCACGATACGCATTGTTTTTCTTGCTATTCTGCGTGCAACGGGTATCTTAGACAGACTGTCTCCCATAATTACAACATCGGCAGCTTCAATCGCAACATCACTTCCGATACCGCCCATGGCAACGCCTATATCAGCCTGCGCAAGCACGGGAGCATCGTTGATACCGTCTCCGGTATAAAGAACAATATCTTCACCGTTTTCTTTAATCTTTCTTACTTTTTCAACCTTTTCATCGGGTAAAAGCTTTGAGTAATACTCGTTGATGCCTGCTTTTTTTGCTATATCGGCGGCTATATCCGGCTTGTCGCCGGTGAGCATAACAGTCTTTTTCACACCGAGGTCATAGAGTTCAGATATTGCCTCTTTACTATCTGATTTTATGACATCAGCAAAAACTATATCGCCGAGAAATTCATCTTCACTGCAAAGATAGATTGCCGTGCCTATGAGTTTTGTTTCTCTGAAATCAACGCCGACCTTTTTCATCATTTTTTCATTGCCGGCGTAATATTTTTTGCCGTTTACTATGGCGGAAACACCCATTCCCGCATAGTTCTTTGCGTCTGTAACTTCAAGTCCGTCAGCAAACTGACCGAAAGCAAGGCTTACGGATTTTGCAATTGGGTGTGTTGAATACTTTTCGCATGCCGCAATAAGTCCCAGAAGTTCACGGTGTTCTTTTTTATTTTCACAGTGACAGTTTATACATTCACACTGAACAAATTCAAACTTGCCGCTTGTAATGGTGCCTGTTTTATCAAATACTGCAACATCGAATTTTGAAAGCATTTCAAGATAGTTACTGCCCTTTATAAGAACGCCCTGCTTTGAGCTTGCTCCGAGGCCGCCGAAAAATCCGAGCGGAATAGAAATTACTATTGCGCACGGGCAAGAAACTACGAGCGCCGAAAGACCTCTGTACGCCCACTCTTTCCACTCTCCGTCAAAGAAAAGCGGCGGCACGATAATTATAAGCAGCGCAACCAAACACACGATAGGCGTATAAATCTTTGCGAAACGGCTTATAAATTTCTCTGCGTGACTCTTTTTTGAATCTGCGTTTTCTATCATAGAAAGTATGCGGGAAACAGTGGAATCCTTATATTCCTTTGTTGATTTTACTTTCAGCATTCCGTCAATATTTATTGAACCTGAAAGTATCTCGTCTCCTGCGGTCATCGAAACGGGTATGCTTTCGCCTGTCAGCGCCGCCATATCCACCTCTGCGCTGCCTGATTCTATAATACCGTCAAGTTCTATCTTCTCCCCGGGATTTACAACAAAAACTTCTCCCGGTTTTATGTTTTCGGGCTCTTCATCCACAAGTTTTCCGCCGCGCTCAACGTGCACTTTCTGCGGAGCGGACTGTATCATATCCGTAATTGATTTGCGGCTCTTTCCAACAGCAAGATCCTGCAGGAACTCACCCACAGTATAAAGAATAACAACAGCACAGCCCTCTGCATACTCTCCTATTGCAAAAGCGCCAATGGACGCTATTGCCATAAGGAAATTTTCATTAAAGATATTGCCGTGCAGTATGCCCTCTACCGCCTCTTTTATAATATTGATACCTACGATTATATATGATACCGCAAATATTATGAGCGGCACATAAAACGGCAGTTCCGTCAGCTCGTTTATAAGATAGCCTGCTATGAAAAACGCAAGGCCGAAGCCTATTTTAAGTCCAAACGCCTTTTTGTTTACTTCGCCGCCGTGCTCGTGGTCATGACCGCAGCCGCACCCGTCATCATGATGATGACCGCACGAACATGCCTCACCGTGTGAACAGCTGTGTGAATGATTGTGTTTATCAGCCATAATTTCCTCCTATTCCTCGATATGCTCAATACCGCAGTTTATAATAGTTTTAACATGGTCATCAGAAAGGGAATATACCATCTGTTTTCCGTCTCTTCTGTACTTAACAAGATGATTTTGCTTTAATATGCGCAGCTGGTGAGATACCGCAGTCTGCGACACACCTGTGGCAGAGGTTATCTGAGTTACATTGAGTTCCCCGTCAAAAAGAGAGCACATTATTTTGAGCCTTGTTGAATCCGAAAATATTTTAAAAAGATCGGCAAGGTCATAAACCATTTCCTCGTTAAGCATTGCAAGACCCCCTTTTAAGAAATTCGTGAACAACTGATTATACAGCCCATTGAGATATTTGTCAAAAGCGTTATATGTTCAACTGTTCATATGTTCATTATATTATCCGATAACAGATTTGTCAACAGTATTTTAAAATTTTGTGTTTACATAATAAAATGTTAAAAAATATTGCGGATTTAATTTTACCGTTTTTATACACGCAAAAAGCACACCTTTCATAAAATGAGAAAGGTGTGCTTTACAACTGTTTAGCGCGGTGGGATCAGCCCTTTAGCAGCCGCGCCGTATTCGGTTGATGATATAAGCAGCGGGGCGCGCCGTTATTCGTTATACTTCAGCCAAGCGGCGTTTGCCCTGCTCAGCGCACTTTTGCAGTATTGCAGTCTGTTTGAAACGGTACGGATAGCTTTCTTCAGATGGCGGCTGACAGTAGGCTGTGAAAGACCTAGCTTTTCAGCTATTTCGCTTTGGGACATAAGTTCACAAAATCTAAGTTCCAGACATTTGCGCTGCTGCTGAGTAAGCTCATGCTCTATCACCTGAGGCAAAACCGCTTTTAATGCCGTAATGGTTGCCTTGTTGCTGTTCAAATCCCTGTTATCAGGCGAACAATTCACAAAAAAATAATCGGCTGCATTTCTTTTTTTCATATTCATTCCTCCTCAGTGTAATATTCGGAAAGCATTGTTGATATAACTTTGCACTGGCTTGCCATATCATAATAAATTTTTATCCTTCGTCTTAACTTAACAAGATCTTCGCCCGTATAGACACAAAGCAGCGGACGCAGTCCCTTTATTTTGGCATTGAGCACACGATATTGATTTTCATACTCTTCTGCAAGTTGAGTAACAGTCATTCACTTTTAACCTCCCATAAAAGATTAAAGCGTTGCAGGGGCGGCATTTCGCTTTACGGTTCTCATTTTATACGAACATTTGTTCTAAGTCAATACCATAAAAAGCATTTTTATGCAATTTTCAAATATGCATGCAGCAAAAGTACATTTTTTAAGACAGTATATTTTAACTTTAAGAAACCGACAGACATACAAGTTTCAACATTTTCAGCTCATTGTTAAATATGCGCAAAAATTTTTAATATCGCGGTTGACAAATTGTGCAACAATGTGTATAATATAAATTACCTTGAAACGGAGCCGCAACCGTTTTAAGTATCTTGTCCTCCTATAGTTCTGTCTCTTATACACATCTGACGCTGCCGACGAATAGCCTTGTGTA
>URIN01000036.1 GCA_900547915.1 uncultured Clostridium sp.
ACGTATGCTCTTTCAATATAAGGATTTCTGTAATCAACTACCTCTGCTTCTACTCCCATTGCCATGATGCTTTTATAGAGAGCATAG
The DNA here is from genome assembly GCA_900547915.1 of uncultured Clostridium sp. Taxonomy (GTDB): domain Bacteria; phylum Bacillota; class Clostridia; order Oscillospirales; family Acutalibacteraceae; genus Eubacterium_R. The sequence goes on from URIN01000036.1 coordinate 88, forward strand.
CATTGCAGCAATGACCCGTAATTATCAGCTCTTTGAAATGTAACTATACCTGCTTTCATATATTGACCTCTTTCCGCGGGACATATGATGTTGTTCTTATTTTATATTTAAAAGCCTGCGCACCAAAGATATGGGCATATGCAGTCGCATTGAATAATAGAGTAAATAATTCTTTAAGATGAACATTTTGTCTTCAGATTTTCTGGTCATCTTATTATAATTCCGAAGTGCTGAAAAAAACTTCTTCATCCAATCATAATAACTGTCATCTTTACCTTTGAAATAACATTCGCATGCTATATCCCTCGCGGAAAAAACACATCTTCTAAACATCATATATGCATAAGGATTGCCTGCATCGACAAGAAAATCATATCCGCGCAAAGCAGAATCATATCTTGAAATACAGCTTTCAATCAGCCTTTCACGCTTGCTTTTAAAAACAGCGCTTCCCTGCCTTTTTATGTAATAATATAAAGCTTCGGGAACATAAGAAACCTTTCTGCAATTATTGCAGACCATAAGTATCCACAGCGCATCTTCTCCGATAAAAAAATCCTTGCAAAAAAGAACAGCTTTACCGTTTTCAGAATAAACTGCGCTTCGTCTAATAAGTTTATTCCATATAACAAGTCCCCATTCATCGTTTGAAATAATATTGCGTATTGCTTTTTGCTTATCAACGGTTTGTAAACTATCGCATGAAACGCTGTCTGAAGCACCTTCGTATACGGTTTTAAATCCGCACACAGTCATATCCGTATTATCATCCATAGCAGATATAAGCTTTAAAAGCATATCTTTATCTATATAATCATCCGCATCTACAAAAGCGATAAATTCTCCACTGGCAATTTCAAGCGCAACATTTCTTGTAACACTGACACCTGAATTTTCTTGGTGCCAAACTTTGATGCGGTCATCTTTTTCTGCCCATTTATCACAGATAGATCCGGAAGAATCAGAAGAACCATCATCCACAAGTATTATCTCAATATCTTTATAAGACTGATCGACCAAACTTGAAACACATCTATCAAGATATTTTTCAACATTATATACTGGTACTACTATTGATATCATGCACATTTTCCTTTTGCCGCAATGTTTTTTGCTCATATTGTTTTGACTGCACTTCGGCAGCAACTATTCCCAATACTGTAAAAGTACATATTCCCATCATTGACTTTACCGAAGCACTGCCTATCATTACCGCAAGCATTGTAAGTACCGTTGAGATGCCAGTTATCTTAATCCTTTTTTTTACAAACTTTGAATTTACCATAAAGAACAATCTGACCATTGCATATAGGTACACGATAAAACCTATCCAACCAAACTGCCCCATCAAACTTGCAAAGAAATTGTCATTAAGGTAGTTACTATCCGGACCAAAGCCCCATGTGTCTCGCCAGCCAAACATATCATAAAGCTTTGAATAATACCTCTGCGCCATTTCTGAACCATATGTAGCAAATCCAGAACCTAAGGGGAAATACATATTTGCTACTTTCCCACCGTGAATTATTAGCTCTTTTCTAATTGAATCTTCAAAAAAGTATTCCTGAATATCATTCCAGGTAAACAGCACAACTAACGCAACAAGTGGGATTACATAACTCCATCTAAATTTATCTTGTTTTCTTAAAACAATTGCCATAAATATAACACAGAAAACGAAGCAATAAACAAGTGCAGCCGATGATATAATAAGAGGAACAAAAGCAAGAATCGTATATCTAAAAAACGATCTTGAACTTATTTCTGAAAGCGCAAGTATCAGTAAGCAGCAAAAGACCACCCAACCGAATGAGATTCCGCGCATCCACGATATTCCGAACGATTTCAAACCAAACGGCAAATTGGTATAGACAAATCCTATATCAACTACCTGTCCAACAAACGAAAGCACAAAGAATACGATTATTGAAAGTTTTGCGGGAATTACAAGATCTTTTACAACACGTTTACGCACGTGATCTTTTCGCATAATATAAGTAAAAGCTATAAAAGGAGAAAAAGTCTTCCACAACCACAAAAGATCAACAAATATTGGAAACGGTTCCGTTATAAGTTTGCTGGATAAATTCGAAATAAGCCCTATAACGGATACAATGCTAAGAGCTGCAACTATATGAATGCAGTTTTTATTAAGCCTTTTTGTTAGAGTAAGAATCCACACTAACAAAAATGATATAACGCCTATAACCTCATCATAATATCCAAATATTCCGCCTAATGAAAAACAAACAGGGAAAAGGATGATAAGAATCGCGTATATGTCGTAAACGCTGATGGTAAATTTTAAATTCGCTTTAATTTTCACGTGATTCTTTCACCTCTTTTTACACTTATAGAAATCTTGTGTTATTTATTAAACGATTCATTCAGGCTTTTACATGCGTCAAGGAATATTCCCACATCAACAGAATAGCTGAGATATTTGACACCGAGATTACGCCACATAATAAGATCTTCTGGAGTATCTACAAAAGTACCTATAACCTTATTCTTCTTGCGCGCTCTTTCTACTATCTTTTTCATTTCCTCAACAACAAGAGGATTATTTACCTGACCCGGTATGCCTAACGACTGTGAAAGGTCATAAGGCCCGATAAACAGAATATCAACGCCTTCTACTTCAAGTATCTCGTCAAGATTTTCTATTGCCTTAACGCCCTCAAGCTGAAGAATAATAAGAATGTTTTTGGAATTTTCAAAGTATTCATATCTATCCATTGCAGAATAATCTGCGGCACGCACAAAACGGCAAACGCCTCTCATTCCGTAAGGATAGAATTTTGCAAATTTAACTATTTTTTCTGCATCGGCCGCTGAATTTATCTGTGGCACCTGAATTCCGTAAGCACCAATATCAAGAGCTTTGCCTATAGTGTTTTCTCCTGAATCTTTTAGCCTTATTATCGGAACAGCGCCACGTGCCTCTGCCGCTCTTATATTGTTCTGCTGATTTTCAATTGAAACGGGGCCGTGTTCAGTATCAAGTATTACAAAATCAAACCCGCCGAGGCTTGCCGCCTCAACAAACATAGGGTCACCAGTTTTCATGAAAACGCCGTAAACACACTCATCATTTTGAAGCTTGTTTCTGAAATTCTCAAGGATCTTATTCATTCACATCACTCTTTCTGAACATATGATTATAAATGGCATCCGCTATCTCAAAATCCTCTTTTTCATCGATGTCGACAGCTTCGATCTCATTCACTTCAACTATAAACGGAGACTGTCCTATCCTGCGTCCGAGATCGCTGATTACATATCTTTCATAAATATAAAAACCGCTTGTTTCCTCATAAAGAGGATCAAGATCCTGTGTTCGCGGAATATTTTCAAGCGAATAATTAAACGGAGTGCCGTTTTTCCACAGAAAATCCTGAAGTTTTTTTGCGGCAAACGCAGAATCGTTCATACCGCTCAAAACAGCATCAAGTCCTTTTTCAATGCTTTCTGCTGAAATAAACGGAGCTGTTGTGTGCGTCATAACATAAATATCGGCAAAAACATCATCGGCAAAAGCTTTCAGCACTTCATTCATAGATGTTTTATCCGTATCAAGAGAAACAGAACGCTTAAGGAATTTCACTCCATCGGGTATATAGTCTTTTATCCTTTCATTGCTGCAATAGACATATACTTCATCTATTTTTTTTATTTTGAGCAGGGTATTCAGAATATAATAACAAAGCGGTTTTCCATTTGTGAATGACTTAGTGTTTTTCTGCGGAAGCCTTGTATTATTAAGTTTCATCGGAACTATCGCAACGATTTTCATACTCTGCTCTCCTTTAATACATCTTCAAGCGCTACACGTGGGAACACCTCAAGCACTCCGCCGCGCGTTGCGTTATATACTTTTATACCGTGTGAATCGGCATATTCCTTTACCTTTTCATAACCTACTATCAACTTAGGCGTTGCGTATTTTCTTGCTCTATCCTCAACACCGCTGTCAACAAAGTGTTCTTTTTCTCCGAGATAAGTACAATCTGCGCCAAGCAGATATATCTCCTTAAAACCCATATAAACGGCAAGCTCTATGCAGGAATAGGCAATCGAATAGCCGTCATAGACAATATCGTATGCGTCATCGCTGAATTTTGAGAAATAATCCTTATGCAAAACCACAGAATGATATTTTACATCTGTAGGAAATTCGATCCAGTCTTTCTCTCTTTTAAAGCGATGCAAAACATAGTCACTAATAAAAACAGGTACTTCTTTATGAGTTCTTAAAATATCCTGCATATTATTGAAAACAAAACTGTCCTGAATTGCATAATAAGTGGGTCTCCATTCAGTTTCGTCATAAAGTTTGCAGATGGAGTTCATGCTGATGGTATATTCATCCTTAAGGCTCTCAATATCCTGCATCGTAAGTGACGGACCTGTTGCTATAATGAAACATCTTTCTCCGTTGTGAATATTTTTATAATTAAGCAGCTTTTTGTATTTTTTGCCGCCTATACCGCGTTTTCTGAAAAAGCGCTTTGTATTTATAACTAATTCCAATACGGAATATTGAATACGGCGAAATAAGACGTAAATCCCGTGTGCAGACTTGCTGTTATCCAAAATATCACGAATTTTATTATGTAACTTTTTAATTACAGGATTATTTACTATAAGTATCTTCAATTAACACACCCACCAAATAAAATTTATTTTGGCTCCCTTACGGAAGGAAGTCCACATAAATTAAGACTCATTCCTAGTCACGGCCGATTATTTTTGCAATCCCCGACTTGATGAGAAATTTTTTTACATCCTGACGGATACTTTGCTTTGGCAGTGCCGAAAAAACATTACGGTTAAAGTTTTTGCCGTTTTTGATACCTTCAAAAAACTTTTGCCTTGCAGCCGGTGCCCGGGAAGGCTGACGCAGTTGTTTATTTGACAATATTGCTTTTTCAATATTCACTTCTTTTAAGCTAACGTCAGAATTTTGAAGCAGTTCAATTCCCTTTTCAGTTTGACAAAGAGCCAACGATATGCCGTTATTTTTTTGATTATCGTCAAGCTCTGATCCCCAACTGTCTCCGAGTGTAAGGTCTGAAACACGTTCCTTTCTGGCATAACGGCAGGAATAACAGTTATCAGTATATGTCAGCGCATTTAAAAACGCAATTAAATATTTGTCTGTAACGTTTTTAGTAATAACAGTCTTATTATCAGCCAAAATCTGATACTTTTGACCTACACGAAATTTAATATTCTTTATATTTGATAACGACAACCCGTACTGCTCAAGATACATATCAAGAAGTTTTACTGACGGTGTACCGTGGCAGATAAGGTCCACTGTGTAAAGAAGGTCATCATATCTTTTACCTGCAACTTTTTTAACCGCAGCCACCTGGCACGGTAACCCTATAAAAAGGACTTGATTTCCGTTTTTAAGCTTTTCATTTATTTCTTTATAAATTCCGGAAGGATTACTTTTTACATATTTAGAACCGGCAAATTCTTTTAGTTCTGAAATATTCTCAGCAAATTTAAACATAAACCTGCCATTACTAAAAGCGCAGCTGCATACCGTGCCGCCGTTTTCTATAAAGGCTTTTGAAACAGCAGATGCAAAACCGCCTGACGCACACCTTCCCCTGAGATTATCATCATTAGTCCAACCCTGATACCACACCTGGGGTGAGAGCAACTGCATCTCTTCATTGTTTTGGCACACACCATAACATAATTTGCAGTCTAAGCATTTCTTATCATCGATAACAGCATTAAAAGATGACAAATCTTCTTTCATGCTTATTGCTCCGGCAGGACAGATGTCAACGCAGGCCATACATCCGGCACATTCATTAAATTCACAAACAGTTTTCATTTATCCCTCCGGGCACATAACCTATAATTCTATCATCTGTTTCAACACGCTTATTGATCTTTTTCGCTCATTCTCAAGTATCAGATTAACTCTTTCGTAATCTATCTTTCTCTGAGCGAGTGAAATATCATCATAATTATTAAGTATTCTGTCGGTAAGACCGGTCATTTTCAGAATACTCATATTGCGTGTGCCTGTTTTGTTGTTTGGCAACACCTCAACAAAAGGAGTATTAAAATTAATGGCAAAAGCTGTGCCGTGGAAAGAATCCGTTATCAGGCACTGAGCATTTTTTATATAGCCAAGAAATTCATTTACGGACGGACACCACACAAACTTCCCCTCTCTTATTATCTGATGAAAAGAAGTAGAAATCCTTATAAGCGGCAAATTCATTGCTTTCGCAACTTTTTCAGCGTACTGGCCTACATATTTGTCATTATGAAGCTGATAAACGAGAACATATTTTTTATTTCCAACAATCTTTACATATCCGCTCCAAAAATCAGAGTTCAGCAACAGCGTAGGGTCAAGCACCTGAACTGCATTGATTTCCAATTTATTTAGAATATCTTTAGCACTGTCCTCTCTAACAGATATATGATCATACCTGCTCAGCCACTTTTTATAATACTGCTGCGTTTCGGGGCTCATATCAACACGCCCGAAACTTGCGGCATAAGCAATCTTTTTAACGTCATCACCTGCAAATGACAGGCAATAAGAGCTGTCAAAAGAACCGTTTTCAACTGGTCCCCAAACCTGGTCGCTGCCCGTCATATACACGTCCGCATCAGGTGGGTTTGATAAAAGTTGCTGTGGTGAAATATATCTTTTTGAAAGGTGCAGATAATCTGCCTGCTCCTTTTCAAATCTTTTGCCTGCTGCAATACTTTCCGGCTGGCGCAAAGCAAGATATATCGTCTGTTTTAACTTATTTTTATTCCATTGCGGTTTTTGCCTAAGCAAAGTTTTCTCACGCTGGAGATATGACTCATCTTTACGGATATAGTCGATAATTTCACAGGTGTGCCCCATATTTTCTATAACATTTTGGGTGGCAAACGCCTGCAACAGCGACCCGTAATTAACAACCGCGTGTCTGGTTATTACCGCTACTTTCATAGAAATTACCCTTAATTGCGGCTGAGCTGATTTGCTATATCGGCATCGACTATTTCTTCGCCGCTAGTGCCTACGAGCGCTTTTTTGGATTTTTCCGAAAGCCCGTCATTTACAACGGCATTTTTATCGCACGTGGAAAGAGAGTCAAGCTCTGCCTTTGTAACTTTTCCGTCTCTGAAATCACGAACTATTGGCAGCTCGTACATATTGTACTTTTTATCGCTGAAGAAGCGAAGGAACTTGTGCTTAATTACCCACGCTGCGGGGACCCAAATATATTTGTGCATAGCAGGTGAAACGGAACCTATCATCCAGCAGTTTCTGTTACAGGAACGCACCTTTTTGCGTACTTTTTCAGCCTGCTCGCTGTTCCACAGCTCGTCCCAGCTTTGTTCATTAAGGTTACCCATAACCTCTTTTTCCTTTGTTCCGTTACACGGCATAACATCGCCGTAAGGGTCAATAAAGAAGGTATCGAATGCCATATCACAGGGCAAAAGACGTTTCTGTCCGTATATGTAATTAATAAGCCCGTGGTTAAAATACGCTCTGAACCACTTTTTAGGACTGTTGCTTTTAAGGAGTTCATTTATAAGATTTTCAAAATTCTTTGCCACCATAGGGCGGTCTTTGATAATATTGTTTGACTCAACAAAATAAAAAGAATTGTGAAGTGACGCTGTTGCAAACTCCATATTGAGTTCGTCAGAAAGTTTATACAAAGGCACAAGGTCTTTTGCGTTTGCGTCCTGAACAGTCATACCGAAACCGACATCAGGATGATGCATTTCAACAAGTTTTTTTAGTGTTGTATATCCCCTGTTAAAACCGTCATCCAGTCCTCTGATAGCATTATTGGTCTCTTCAAGTCCCTCTATTGAAATCCTTATTCCGACATTAGGGAATTCTTCACAAAGATCTATAATCCTGTCAGTAAAGAAACCGTTTGTTGATATTACAATTCTATCACTCTTTTTATAAAGTTCGCGCACTATATCCTTGAGGTCGGTTCTTATGAACGGCTCTCCGCCCGTGATATTTGTAAAATACATTGGGGGCAGTTTTCTGATTGTATCCAAACTGATCTCCTCATCAGGAGATGATGGACGCTTATACCTGCTGCACATATTGCAACGGGCATTACAGCGGTATGTAACTATTACGGTACCATTCAATTTCTTAGACATATTTTACCTTCTTAATCAAACCTGATATTCGCCACAACGGCAAATTCAGGCGTAAATTTCCAAAAGCTTCTTGCAATACTGAGAAACAGTCATAAATTCTTTGTCAAGGCAATTATCACTCATTTTTTTCGCAAGGGCCGAATCATTTAACAGAAGTGAAACTTTTTCTGAAAAATCCTTAACATTTCCCGGCTCGAATAAAAAGCCTGTTTTTCCGTCATCAATAAGTTCAGGTATGCCGCCTATATTCGCTCCTACAACAGGTGTTCCATAAGATATGCTTTCCATAACAGAGAACGGGCAGTTTTCATACCAAACGCTGGGATAAACGGAACAAATAGCATTGCTAATAAGCTCCTCAAGCTCTTTACCGGATTTGAAACCGACATATTTTATATGAGCGCATTCGAACACCTCTTTTTCAAGAGGGCCTGAGCCTGCGCACACAAAATTGATATCATTTGACGCCATTATAGTCTCTACGCCCTTTTCAGCACTAAGGCGCCCGAAATAAAGTACATAATTACCTTTTTCGCAGGTAATTCTGTCTGCTCGGCGATTAAAGTTATGTATGACTGTTGTTTTTCCCTTAAAAACAGGATTGAGCATCAGCTTTGATTCGATAAATGATGAAGGACATATAACTTTGTCTATATTCGCATAGATATTTTTATGCTTCCAAAAATACCCTTCAGCGCAGCCGATTACACTCTTAAGCTTTGATGAATGTACACAGGAATTTTTAAAGCAGTTTATAAACTCTCCTGTGGCACACTTTTCGCATATTTCACCACTAGGTGTCATCATCATATGATCAGGGCACACAAGCTG